>CALZKI010000184.1 GCA_945787995.1 uncultured Lachnospiraceae bacterium
CTTTCCAAGTGGTGTGAGAGTCCTCCGGCATCTTCCGGTCTCTGTACAAGAACACGTTATCGGTACAAGATGAAGGATTGTTTTCGATGAGATGAGCGCATGCAAAGTCACTCGCCGGAACAAGCCCGGTGAGTCCAAGAATCAGAAACAGTATGAACAGCTGCCTGATGCAGACTGTTTTTTTGCGCAGCAGTTTCTGTAGCATACAGCATTGTCTCCATTTTTACAAATAAGGGATGATATCCTTGACGCTGTCAAAAATCAGTTCCGGTTTTACATCAGACTTATCACAATCTTCTAAAGTGGCCTCGCCGCTTAACACAAGTGCACTGTGCAGTCCGTTGTTTGCTCCTGCAGCCACATCTGTGTACAGCCTGTCACCGATCATCATGATCCCGTCCTTGCCATATCCGACCCGGTCAACCAGATAATTCACAATTTCTGCATTGGGCTTGCCGATGATATGGTCCGGATAGCGAGAAGCAGAAGCGTGAATGAATGCATGAATGGCGCCGATGTCAGGTATAAAACCGGTCTCCGTGGGACAATTATAATCCGGATGGGTAGCAATGTAAGGAAGTCCTGCACGCACATAGTCGCACACCTTGCACATTTTCTGATAGTCCAGTGTGGTGTCGAAGGCGGTCACTACCAGATCGGGGGTATCATCGGTGAGCTGAATCCCTTCTACTTTAAATTGCTCCTTCAACATGTCGTTGCCTAACAGGAATACTTTTTTGCCGGGATAGTGCTTTTTGATATAATATATGGTTGCATCACCGGAAGTGATAACCTGGGATTCGTTCACAAAAAGTCCCATACGGGCAAGCTTTTCTACATAGACGACCGGATTTTTGGAAGAGTTGTTGGTCAGAAAGACATAGGTTCTGCCGGATTCTCTTACCGCCTCCAGAAACTCCCGTGCACCTTCTATCCATTGCTCTCCCAGATAGATGGTTCCGTCCATATCCAGGGCGAAACATCTGATGCCGGAGATAATATTGGACACCTTTTCGTCGGTTTGATACATGTAAAGTCCTCATTTCCGCATGAAACAGATGGAAAAGGAACGTTTCTCATATTTTTTCATGCAAGTATTTGTGGTATGATGTAACTGTTCGGAGTCATTTCAGAAGCGATTTCGCGGACAGAATCCGAAACAGTTATGACATCATTATATAAATATTTGGGAAACAGTGTCAACGAATAAGAGATATTGAGGAAAAGAGCGAATGAAAGAAAAACTATATACCATTCCGTTGAATGATGCAGTCAATGAAGGAGACGAGTGTCCCTTCTGCGTGATCGAGCGTAAACTAGAGCAGGACATGTTGGATTTTGTATTGGGTTCCTGTGCATCCTACATGGAAAGTGATGTGCGGGATGCAACAGACAGAGAGGGCATGTGCCGCGCCCATTTCAAGAAAATGTTTGACTATGGGAATACTTTGGGTAATGCCTGGATTCTGAAAACCCATTACCTGCGCACCATTCGTGAAATGGAAGAACAGATGAAGCATTTCAAACCGGTGAAAATGACGGTGAAGGAACGTCTGCTGAAGGGGGGAGAAGAACCCAAAACCTCCATGGGAGCATGGGTGACACAAAAAGAGGAATCCTGCTATATTTGCAATCGATACAAGGATACCTATGAAAGATATCTGGACACTTTCTTTGTGTTGTATGACAAAGATCCTGCATTCCGTAAAAAGATTCTGGATTCCAAGGGCTTCTGCCTGCCCCATTTCGGTGACGTATGTGAAGGCGCAAGAGAGCGTCTTTCCGACAAACAGGCAGCAGAGTTTTATCAGGAAATCTTTGAACTGATGAAAACCAATATGGAAAGGGTCAGCGAAGATGTGGCCTGGATGGTGGAGAAGTTCGACTACAGAAACAGAGATGCAGATTGGAAAAACTCCAAGGATGCCATTCAGCGGGGGATGCAGAAATTGAAAGGCGGCTACCCGGCAGATGCACCTTACAGAATGCAGAAGTAGAAAGGTAAATGAAAGATGAAAAGAAAGAGTGGAATTCTTCTTCCAATCTTCAGTCTGCCCTCAAAGTACGGAATAGGGGCATTGTCAAAGGAAGCATACGAATTTGTGGATTTTCTGAAAAAAGCCGGTCAGAGCTATTGGCAGATTTTGCCCCTTGGCCCTACCGGATATGGAGACTCTCCCTATCAGTCTTTTTCCACCTTTGCGGGAAATCCCTATTTTATTGATCTGGAAGAACTGATACAGGATGGATACCTGACCAAAGAAGAGTGTAAGGCACCTGTTTGGAGCGGCCATCCCTGTTATGTGGATTATGACAAAATATTTGATGCACGGTTTGTTCTGCTGCGGAAAGCATATGAACGAAGTAAAGCAAATCCGCCGGCGGATATGGAGCTGTTCCTTCAGGAAAATGCTCTTTGGGTGGAAGACTATGCCTTGTTTATGGCTTTGAAAGATGGGTTTGAGGGCAAAGCTTGGAACGAATGGCCGGAAGACATCAAACTGCGCAACCCCAAAGCATTGGCAAAGTACCGGAAGCAGTATGAAGATGATATCAGGTATTACATATTCCAGCAGTATTATTTTGCAAAACAGTGGAAAGCGTTGAAGGAATATGCCAATCAGAAGGGCATTTCCATTGTGGGAGATATTCCTATTTATGTGGCTTTTGACAGTGCCGATACCTGGGCAAATCCGGAACTGTTCCAATTGGATGATCTGTGTACACCGATCGCCGTAGCCGGTTGTCCACCGGACTTTTTCTCCGCTACCGGACAACTGTGGGGAAATCCCTTATACCGTTGGGACTATCATAAGAAAACAGGATACGACTGGTGGATGAGAAGAATGGCTCATTGCTTTGGCTTGTATGATGTGGTGCGTATTGACCATTTCAGAGGTTTTGATGAGTACTATTCCATTCCCTACGGTGATCCCACCGCAGAGTTTGGTCATTGGGAAAAGGGACCGGGCTATGAGCTCTTTGATGTGATGAAGAAAAAACTGGGTAAAAAGGAAGTGATCGCAGAAGATTTGGGCTTCTTAACGCCCTCGGTATTAAAGCTTGTGGCGAAAACCGGTTACCCCGGCATGAAGATCATTGAATTTGCCTTTGATGATGACGAGCAGAATGCTTATCTGCCCCATAATTATAAGCAGAATTGCATTGTTTACACCGGCACCCATGACAATGATACGGTGCTTGGATGGTTTTCATCACTGGGACGAAAGAGTCGTGCTTTCGCAAAACGTTATGTGGGCATTCGAGGACGCAAGGAAGTGAACTGGCAGTTTATTCGCCTTGCAATGGCCAGTGTGGCAGATACCTGTATCATTCCCATGCAGGATTACCTGGGACTGGGTAAAGAAGCAAGAATCAACACACCCTCCACGCTGGGCACCAACTGGAAGTGGCGTATGGCAGAAGGTGCGCTGTCCGAGGAACTGGCTGCACGCATCTACGAGATGACCAAAACCTACGCAAGACTGTAGAATGAA
>CALZKI010000185.1 GCA_945787995.1 uncultured Lachnospiraceae bacterium
GAAAAACTGGTAGGTATTCCGACACAAAAGGTACTTCAGAACATTTACGAAATTGAGACCTTATTTAAATCCGATGAATCGGTTCATATTTTGGAAGAACTGGAAACCATCAAACCGGGAGAACATCGGGAATGGGAGCGAGAGTATATTCACAGAAAGACAAGGGAGGAACCTGCGCATGCAGGAAGATTTAGACGTATAGAGGGATAACGCTGTATATCATGATAAATGGTTCTGAAATATAAATTCAACTTGCCTAAAGCAGTGTTTTTTATTAACATAGAGACAATCTATGTGGAAACTAAAACAAAATAAACAATCAAAAGAGGAGGATTTTTCCATGGGAAGATTAGAAGGCAAAGTAGCAGTTATTACAGGTGGTAATTCCGGTATTGGTGAGTGCACTGCAGAAATGTTTGCAAAGGAAGGGGCTAAGGTTGTTATTTCTGCAAGACGCGTAAGTCAGTTGGAAACTGTTGCAGATAAGATCAGAGCAGCCGGGGGTGAAGTGCTGGTAGTACCTTGTGACATTTCTAAAAAAGAGCAGTGTGCGGAGGTTGTTGCCAAAACAGTAGAAACCTTTGGCAAACTGGACATTCTTGTAAACAATGCAGGTGTGGTTGACAATGGAATCGAACCGATCGAAAAGGTTACGGATGAGACTATTGACAGCTTGATCGATATCAATGCAAAGGGTACTCTTTATATGGCTCGTGAAGCTGCCAAGGTAATGGTAGAGGCAAAAGCAGGTTCTATTGTAAATGTATCCAGCGTGGCAGGCTATACCGGCGGTGGCGGTGTGGCTTATGTGGCAAGTAAAGCAGCTGTTATCGGTATGACGAAGAATATAGCAATGCGTTGTGCAAGCGAGAACGTGCGTTGTAATGCGCTGTGTCCGGGAAGTGTAGTAACTCCAATGACCATGACCATGAATCCGGCAAATCTGGATCCCAATATGATGGGTGCTATGGCGAAGCACGCAGACTTATCATTGCCTGTCAGCAAGCCGGTAGAGATTGCAAATACCATCCTGTTCCTTGCAAGCGATGAAGCTTCTGCTATTACAGGACAGGTTATCGTGATTGACCACGGTGCAAATCTGTAATTTTGATTTGAATAGAAAGCCGAAGTTCGTGCAGGACTTCGGCTTTTTTTGGTAGCAGGGACGCTTCTTTTGCCACGGTCAGCGCCCATTGCCACGGTCAGCGCCCATTGGCTTGGCTGATAGGTCTACTGGATTGGGGGCTAAAATGTTTCGATGTCAAACGAGTGTTTTTCTGCTATAATGGTGTCAATGTGCGTGGGAGGTACGAAAGAAATGAAAAAGAAAAAATATAATGTTACACTTTGGATTCTTGTAGGCTTGATTGCCGGTATTATTGTGGGATGCATCATGCCGGCCTGGATGAACAACATCTTTACAGTGATTGCTACCATTTACATGTCTGCCTTAAAGATGATGATTTTTCCATTGGTATTCTGCAGCCTTTTACTGGGTATTGTGGGTATCGGTAATATTGCAAAAACCGGTAAGATTGGCCTCCATGCAATCTGCTGGTATGTGGGTACCACAGCATTTGCATCCGGCCTGGGTTTGATTTTACCTAAGATTCTTCATCTGGGTGAGGGAGCAACCATTGCTGCTACAGATACCACGGTGGAAGCAGCAAGCTTTGGTGGATTGCTGGATACCATCACCACATTGATCCCATCCAATCCGTTCCAGAGTTTTACAAACGGCAATATGCTGCAGGTTCTTGCATTCGCAGTGATCATCGGTCTTGCCTGTCTTTCCCTGAAAGAAAAGGCTGAACCATTTGTGAATCTGTGTAAAGCAGTAAATGAGATATCCATTTTTGTAGTGGGAAAGGTTATGCTTTTCACACCCATCGGTGTATTCTGCTGTATTTCAACAGTTATGTATGCTAACGGAACAGCGACCATGATTCAGCTTGCTCAGGTAATGATTGCACTGTATGTTACCTATGCTCTGTATGCAGTGCTTATTTATGGCGGAATGGTGAAGTTTATCGGAAAGTACAGCCCGGTTGCTTTCTTCAAGAAGATTGCACCTGCAGGCTTAAATGCCTTCGGAACCTGTTCTTCTTCCGCAACCCTTCCTATCAGTATGAGATGTGCTACAGAAGAGTTGGAAGTACCGGAAGAGATTGCTTCTCTCACATTACCGCTTGGCGCAACCATCAACATGGATGCCGTATCTATCTTAATGAGCTTCATGATCACCTTCTTTGCATCTGCTTGCGGCGTACCGCTTACTACAGGCACCATGTTGACAATCCTTGCTTGTAATGTACTGTTAAGCATCGGTACTCCCGGTGTTCCCGGTGGTGCTATTGCTGCTTTCGCAGCACTTGCTCCCATTGCCGGACTTCCGGTCAACACCATTCTTGGTGTATACATCAGCGTCAATACCCTGGCCGATATGGGTGCTACATGCGTAAACGTACTTGGCGACCTGGCATGCACCACGGTAATCAAGCAGACGTTGAAAGAAAAGGACGCATAGGATGACGCATAGGGGACGCTTCTTATAGAAGTAAAAAGGTGGTTGGTGATGAACTGACCACCTTTTATGATTCATGATAGATGCGCTGTAATAAAACGAGAAAACAAGGAACTTGAACGTAGAACTGAGGCGGAGACTACGTTCAAAATTGAATTAGTAAGACAAAGAGGTTTGTTTATGGAAAAAATGAATGAAACAAAGAATGTCACAATGAATGATACCATGGAACAGTTAATCAACAGAAAATCTGTGCGTGCCTACACGGAGCGAGAGATTGGTGCATCCGAAAAACAACTGATTTTGCGTGCTGCCACAGAAGCTCCTACCGCAGGAAACCAGCAACTGTATACCATTATTGATGTGACTGATCAAACCCTTAAGAACGAACTGGTGAAAACTTGTGATAACCAGCCGTTTATCGCTGCGGCAAAGATGGTATTGATTTTCTGTGCAGATTGCAGGAAATGGTACGAGGCATTTAAGATTACCGGATGTGAACCAAGAAATCCCGGTGTCGGCGATATAATGCTTGCAGTAAGTGATGCAAATATTGCAGCACAGAATGCGGTAGTGGCAGCAGAATCGTTGGGAATAGGCTCCTGTTATATTGGGGATGTGATGGAGAATTATGAGAGACAACGGGAATTGCTTCGTTTACCGGAATATGTCTTTCCGGCGGCAATGTTGGTGTTTGGATATCCTACAGAACAACAAAAAAACAGAATAAAACCGGAAAGAGCACCAATGGAAGCGATAGTCAGCGAAAACAGATATCCGGAGATGAATGAAACATACTATCAGGAACTATTTGGGTATAAAACAAATGGGGATTATAAGGGGTGGATGAAGCGATTCTGTGAAAGAAAATATAATTCTGATTTTGCCAGGGAAATGACAAGATCTGTGGGGAAATATATTACTTCCTTTTTGACAATGTCACATGAAGAA
>CALZKI010000186.1 GCA_945787995.1 uncultured Lachnospiraceae bacterium
TGGCTTTGCGACACCTTTCATAAATTTTAACACCGTCAGGTAGTCGTTGCAAGGCTAATGTGCAGATGAGAAAAAGCACCGCCGAAGCGATGCTTTTCCTCATTACATATATTGGGTTTTCATCAAGCGAAACTAACTTTTGTAAGAATAGCTTTCTCTCCTGTGAGAGCTTCTGTCCTGGCATCCGGCTGACCACATCCAACGTACAGCTCATAGGTATCGCTGTCCTGCACACGCTTTCCGTTTGCATCGATGGAGCTGAACGCTGTTGCAGGAATATCCAGTTTCAGAGTTACCGTTTCACCGGCTTTCACAAAGACACGTTGGAATCTGCACAGACTATGATTCGGAACTGCATTGGGAGAAACCGTATCTTTGCAGTAAACCTGAACTACTTCGTCCGTATCAACGGTTCCCTTATTGGTTACGGATACAGTCAACTCTACCTGACGTGCCTGTTTATCCGACACAATAGCTGTTGCATCCGTTACGGCTACTTTACCGTATGTCAAACCATAGCCGAAGGGATATAATGGTTCATTTAAGTAATAACGATAGGTTCTGCCCTTCATGGAATAATCTGTAAAGTCAGGCAGATCATCAATTCCCTTATAGAATGTCAATGGCAGTTTACCGGAAGGAGATATCTCTCCCAGAAGCACCTTGGCAGCAACCTTACCACCTCTGGCACCGGGATACCACAGCTGCAGAATTGCTGCTGCCTTTTCCTGTTCTATGGAAAGGTTAATGGAACTGCCTGCCATCAAGCATACAATAACCGGTTTTCCTGTTTCATATAATGCGTTCAGCATCTTTCTCTGAGAAGCAGGAAGTTCCAGGTCATTCTTATCACCGGATGCATAGCTGTTACCGGTATCACCCTCTTCACCTTCCAGAGTTTCATCCAATCCAACACAGGCAATCACTACATCAGAGTGTTTTGCCACAATCACTGCTTCTTTCACCCTGTCATCTGCAAGACCCAGATGTTCCACACGATCCTTAAACAGATGAGAACCTTCTGAGTACAGAACTCTTGTTGCAGGCTCCAGGGCATCCTGTAAGCCTTCCAAAACGGTGATATATCTGGAAGCGGTTCCATGGTAGTTACCGATCAGTGCAACACGGCTGTTTGCATTGGGTCCCACCACGCCAACTGTCTTCAGTGCCTTTTTGTCCAAAGGAAGAATGCCATTATTTTTCAGAAGAACCATACTCTCTGCAGAAATCTTTTCTGAAAGAGCCAGGTGCTCTTCACACTCTACTTTCTCGTAAGGAATCTGATCAAACTCGCTTCCTTCCATGAGACCGAGCATATATCTGGTTGTAAATGCACGCTCACATGCAATGGTGATATCTTCTTCTGTAACAAGTCCCTGGCTGTAAGCTTCCATCATATGAATGTAGGTGTTACCGCAGTTGATATCACAGCCATTCTTCAGTGCCAAAGCAGCTGATTCTTCCGCAGTATCTGTTACCATATGATGCTCATGGAAGTCCCTGATGGCCCAACAGTCTGATACAACATGACCTTCAAAGCCCCATTCACCGCGGAGAATATCCGTAAGCAACGTCTTGCTTCCACAACAGGGCTCACCGTTTGTTCTGTTATATGCCCCCATCACACTTTCCACACCTGCTTCTGTCACAAGTGCTTCAAATGCGGGCAAATAGGTTTCTCTCATATCCTTCGGATTGGCAACAGCGTCAAATTCATGACGGATTGCTTCCGGTCCGGAATGTACTGCAAAGTGTTTTGCACAGGCAGCTGTCTTCATAACCTCTCCCTGTCCCTGCAAACCTTTTACATATGCAACACCCAAGCGACCGGACAAATAGGGATCCTCACCATAAGTCTCATGGCCTCGTCCCCATCTGGGGTCTCTGAAAATATTCACATTGGGAGACCAGAAGGTAAGTCCCTTATAGATATCTCTGTCTTCTTCGGATGCATATGCATTATATTTAGCACGACCTTCTGTGGAAACCGCATCGGCAACCTGCTCCAACAATGCATCATCAAATGCAGCAGCCATACCGATCGCCTGTGGAAAAGAGGTTGCACTTCCGGCTCTGGCAACACCGTGTAATGCCTCATTCCACCAGTTATAAGCAGGAATGCCAAGTCTATCAATAGCAGGTGCATCATAGCGCAATTGAGATGCTTTTTCTTCCAGCGTCATTTTGGAAACAAGTTCCTTCGCCTTTACGCGAGCCTCTTCCCTTCCATACATGGTCAATATCTCCTCTCCCTTATCGGATGTATCACACTCTAATTTATATAGAGTATAGCAAATGAATGATATATCAACTATTCACATATTGCCTTTTTCTGTAAAAAAATTGCTTTTTTAGCAATTAATTATTTTTGACAAAATGTCGCATTATGTAAACTAAAACGTTTGATTTTACATAATGCGACGATTATTGTGCTTATATCTCTATTTTTTTTAGCAAAAATAACTTTCACACTTGTTAGTATTTGGAAATCTATGGTATTCTTTTAATAGTTTTGCACAGCAATTATTCAATAACACACTTGCTTTTCAAACTACCGGTATACAAAAAGAGGAAAAGAGACATGATTGAGAATCTGCGTGGATTAAGTGAAACCGTCAATTTCAAAAAAGATACAGGCTTCCGATTGTATGACAACAACGAATATGAGGAATATCCCGATCACTGGCACACGGCATTGGAAATTATCATGCCGCTGAAAAATACCTACACCGTTACGGTGGAGAGTGATCCCTATACCTTAGAGGTGGGGGATATCCTGATCATCAGTTCCGGTGTGATTCATTCCATGGCTCCCATAGAGGGGGAACGCATCATTTTCCAGCCGGACTATCATCTGCTGCATCAGATTCATGAAGCCGACGCGGTGCTGACCATTCTGTCCCCGGTTCGTCTCATCACTCCCAAAACCGATCCGGACATCTATGACGAGCTGCGTAACCTGATTATGGACATCAAGGAGGAATACTTTGGAACAAACTTTTTGTCCGAGGCAGTCATTTACGGTAAAATGCTGAATTTTTTCGTACTGATTGGGCGAAAATATTACGGCAATCCTACAAGCTTTGATGCTACCCGTAACAAGCAGAAAGAATACATGGAAAAATTCATGTCCATCTGCAATTATATCAATGAACATTGTACCGACAATCTGACTCTGGAGGAAACTGCAAGAATGGCAGGTTTCAGCAAATTCCATTTTACCCGTCTGTTCAAGCAGTTCTCCGGTCTGTCCTTCTACAAGTATGTAAACAAAAAGCGTATCGAGAGAGCCGAACAGTTGTTGATCAATCCTTCCATCTCCGTTACGGAAGTAGCATTACAGTCCGGGTTTTCCAGTCTTTCCGCCTTCATCCGCATGTTCAAGCTGATGAAGGGCTGCACCCCCACAGAATTCCGCGACTTATATACACGCTAGAAAGCAAACAAACAAAAGCTTACTTA
>CALZKI010000187.1 GCA_945787995.1 uncultured Lachnospiraceae bacterium
AGATTTTGCTGGAAACCGTGGTGTCCGTGGCCCCGGAAAAGATCGTTTACGTTTCCTGCGACCCGGCGACCCTGGCACGCGATGTCAAATTCCTCACCGAAAACGGGTATGCGTTCGTGGAAGCCACCCCGGTGGACATGTTCCCGTGGACCGGGCACGTTGAGACGGTTGTCTTGCTTTCCAAGGGCGAGATCGACTCGAAAAAGGTTCGGGTTGAGTTCTCTTTGGAAGAAATGGATATGTCTGAATTTCAAGATGGGGCAACCTATCCGCAGATCAAGGAGTATGTGTTGGAGCATACCGGACTGAAAGTTTCCAATCTTTATATCTCACAGGTCAAACGGAAATGTGGGATTGAGGTCGGTAAAAACTATAATCTGCCGAAATCCGAGGATTCCAGACAGCCCCAGTGTCCGCCGGAAAAAGAGAAAGCAATCCGAGAAGCATTCAAATATTTTGGGATGATCTAACATCCCGCAGAATGGAGGTTTCTTATTGCAGACTTCATAGAGGAATACGAGAAAATTGATCTGCCTCATCCTGCCGAGTAAGATTCGGCACCAAACAATCTATATAATAATAGGAAATAATAGGAAAAGGTTGTGTTTACCCATGAATAAAAACCCTGAAACCCTGAAAATGATTCAGGAGCTGTCCGATGCCATCGGTCCTTCCGGATTTGAAGATGAGGCAGTAAATACTGCCCGGAAATATGTGGAAGATATTGCCCATGTGGAGGAAGACTGCTTAAGAAACCTTTATATGTACCGCAACACCAACACAGGAGACAAGCCTGTGTTCATGCTGGATGCCCACAGCGATGAAGTGGGCTTTATGGTTCATTCCATCAAACCAAACGGAACCCTTCGTTTTGTAGAATTAGGTGGCTGGAATACCAATTCTCTGCCCTCCTCCAAGGTTCTGGTAAGAAACCGCGACGGTGCCTATATTCCCGGTGTGATCGCAGCAAAACCGCCTCATTTTATGTCCGCTGCGGAGCGTAACGGCGGGAACAATATTTCGATTCAGAATCTGGTAATTGATATCGGCGCAGTAAGTGATCAAGATGCCATTGAAAACTTTGGCATCCGTATCGGTGAACCCATCATCTCCGATGTCAAATTCGAATATGATGAAGCACACGATATCATGATCGGAAAAGGCTTTGACTGTCGTATCGGCTGTGCTGCCCTTCTGGAAACCATGCGTCGTTTGGCCAATGAGCAGCTGAACGTGGATCTGGTAGGTGTTCTCTCTTCCCAGGAAGAAGTGGGAGAACGAGGTGTCCACGTGGCAGTCAATAAAGTGAAACCGCAGATTGCCCTTTGTTTTGAAGGATGCCCGGCTGATGACACCTTCACCGAGCCCTATGCCATTCAGACTGCACTGAAGAAAGGCCCCATGATTCGTTTTCTGGACAGATCCGTGATCTGCTCCCCCAGATACCAGCGCTATACCCTGGATCTGGCTGAGAAAAATCATCTGGCCATCCAGTCCTCCGTTCGGGAAGGCGGCGGAAATAATGGTGCTATTATCAATACTTCCATGGATGGTATTCCGGTAATCGTGGTAGGTGTTCCCGTCCGTTATATTCATACCCATTACGGCATCAGTTCTTACTATGATTTTGAGGCTACCGTTCAGCTTGCTATGGCAGTGGTCAAATCCATGACAAAAGAAATCATCGAATCGTTCTAAGCCCAAAAAAGAACATTACCCATTTAACATGATGGGTGGTGGTTGGGAACAGTTTACGCCGAGCCTTGAAGACCTTCCACTAAAAGGAGATACCGTTGTAGGCAACGATGTTTGGATTGGACAAAATGTGACTGTAATGCCTGGTGTTCATATTGGAGATGGCGCAATTATAGCAGCCAATTCTGTTGTCACAAAAGATATTCCCGCATATAGCATTGCTGGTGGAAACCCGTGCAGGGTGAAACGCAAGCGTTTTGATGAAGATTTGATTGCATATCTGCTTGACCTAAAATGGTGGGATTGGGACGCAGATAGAATATTTAGAAACATGGATGCACTGTGCAGTGGGGATTTACAGAAAATCAAGCATATATCAGACTTATAAATTCCAGTTTGTCGGGGCAACACACAGATGTGCTGAACCATCCAAATAACGAAGCACACCAGCCCGCAGGTTGGTGTGTTTTGCTATTTGGGTGGCTTGCGGGGAGCCATTCTGGCGGGGGGCACCCCCTTGAAGAAGCCGTCGGCAGACCTCAAAAGTTTTGATGCGTAGTGTCAAAACGGGCTTTGAGCCCTTCTGCCATTTCCAGCAGGAATGTTTCCTCTCATCTGAAAAAAATCCAACTCTATCCCCGCAAAAATTCTTCGGGTCAATGGATAAAAACCATTCACTTTAAGTTTCCGATGTATTATAATGACAGCAACGAAGCGGACTGTGATGTGTGCTTTGACATGGAAGGAAATTTCCTACCAAAACGAGGCACAGATGAGACGGTTGTCTTGCTATCGCGTAAAGCTCCAGTTTAAGCGGGGTTCAGGGCTTTTTTGATAAATATGTACCTGTGTTTTTAGTAGAGAAAATGTATATAGAACTTAGTAATTAAAGAGGGGTGCAAAAAGTAGTTGATATCAAAGTTGTGCGCCGGAATATTAGTTTTTGTCAAGGCTGTCCGCCGGAAGGGTGCAACTTTTTGGATAATGGGATGGAGTGAGTTGTTTATGTTTTTGGATATTTATCAAATGGGCAGAAAAGTTTGGACAAGAAGAAATTGACGGGATGGTTCAAAGAGCAAGAAATTCGTTTGACAATTACGATTGTTTTCGCTTGAATATTCCTAAGTGGTATACAACAGAATTTCGAAGGAAGCATCAAATTGAAAAAGAGAAATGAGGTGAGGTTTTTTGGCAGAAAACAACTGGGAATTAGAATTAGATGAATATATTCGTCAGGGCGAGCCTGATAAAGTCGATAAAAGTAATGCATGGAAAACTGCTATTGGTCTTCAGGATGTAGATGGACTAAAAACTTCTGATTATCTGATTGAGACTGCCAAAGAACATATTGAGGGAAAAATCAGTATAACTGAGGCGGATAAACGTATTCACAGTTATTACGAAGAGCGGAAGGATAGAAATGAAATAGAAGAGGATACCAAGGAAGCGGATATTGTTTCTGTGAGAATTGCAAAACTACTTGGAGAGAAGACATTTCAGTTTTCGCCGGTAGAGTGGCAGAATATTCATCGTAAGTTGTTTGAAGGTGTGTTTGATCATGCAGGCAAGATTCGTGATTATAATATTACAAAAAAGAATGGATACTGAAAGGTAACACGGTAATGTATGCATCATATTGCAAAATTCACATCGGGAATCTGGCAGCTTTATCCTTTTGGAGAGGGCAACACCAGATCTACTGCAGTATTTATTATTAAATATTT
>CALZKI010000188.1 GCA_945787995.1 uncultured Lachnospiraceae bacterium
ATGATTTCCTATTTTTTTGGTCGTGAAGGCTGCTAACCACCCTGTCGGCAACCAATTCCGGAAGCTTAAAAATTTCAACATCAACTTTCTTTAGGACAAAGGATGTGCCTTGGCACATTCTCGCAACCGGCGCGGTCGTTTAAGACTTTCTTCCTCTTCGCGCGAGTGCGCATCCAGCCGTAAGCATTTTGTCGTATAGGAAAGCAATTTCCTATACGACAAAAAATAAAAGAGTAGGAAATCCTACTCTTTTCCAGTAGCGAGAGGGGGACTCGAACCCTCAACCCTCCGGGTATGAACCGAATGCTCTAGCCAGTTGAGCCATCTCGCCATATGAAGTTATGTTGGTTAGAAAAAAGAGAAATGGGACCTATAGGGCTCGAACCTATGACCCTCTGCTTGTAAGGCAGATGCTCTCCCAGCTGAGCTAAGATCCCATGTCATTTGTTCTCGTTTCACAACCGACTAGTAGAATATATCATTCCACCTAAAGATTGTCAACAACTTTTTACAATTTTGCTCAACGCATCTTTTTCAATTTTTTGTCCGGGATTATTTTCTGGGACTTGAATGCCGCCTGACTCGCAAAATGCCGCCGATCACTCGAAAAAAAACACGAGTGTGCGGCGGCATAAAATAATCAAAGAGTCTTATTCTCACTTTCTATCAGGCATTTCAAAACCAAGTACCAAAATGCAATATTCTTACATTCTATCAGGTGCTTCAAAACCAAGTACCAAAATGCAATATTCTTACATTCTATCAGGTGCTTCAAAACCAAGTACCTGAATGCAAGTTTCCAAAATCTCCTTCACCAACTTCAGAAGAGCGATCCAGCTTGCCTGTTTTGTGTCATCTTCTTCTGTCAGAATCTTTGTATCATGGTAGAAACCATTAAAGGCATTGGACAAATCGTAGATGTATGCACATACACGATGAGGCGCACACTCCTCATAAGCAGCTTCCATCATTGTACCAAAACGGGCAACCTGCATCATCAGTTCCTTTTCACCGGTGCTCTTTGCTTCGGATACTTTCAGGCCGGACAGAACTGCTTGCGCCGCTTCACTTTGCAAATCAGCTGCC
This sequence comes from uncultured Lachnospiraceae bacterium, assembly GCA_945787995.1. Lineage (GTDB taxonomy): Bacteria > Bacillota > Clostridia > Lachnospirales > Lachnospiraceae > Acetatifactor. The sequence continues at coordinate 1,087 of CALZKI010000188.1, forward strand.
TGAAGTTCTCCGGCTGTTTTCTTCGAAGCATACTTTGCAAGAATAGACTTAATTCTGACAATGGTATACAAAATGTACGGACCGGTGTCACCTTCAAAGGAAGTGAAACGATCCAGGTCAAAGATGTAATCCTTGGAGGCCTGGTTTGACAAATCTCCATATTTGATCGCAGCAAGACCAACAATTTTGGCTGTTTCTTCTGCTTCTTTTTCATCGATATCGTAGCCCTTCGAAGCAGCATTTTCTTTGATCTTACGAAGCATCTCTTCGTTAATCTCAGCAATCAGACTTTCCAGACGAGGCACACCACCGGAACGGGTTTTATATGGTTTGCCGTCTGTTCCATTCATGGTTCCGAAACCAATATGCACCAGATCGGTATCTGCTTCTACCAATTTGGTCTTGCGTGCACAACGAAATACCTGCTCAAAGTACAGATTCTGACGTTTGTCGGTCAAATAAACTAACTGGTCCGGATTGAACTCTTCCATACGTTCACTAATGGTTGCCAGATCCGTTGTATTATATAAAGACGCACCGTCTGATTTCAAAATCATACATGGTGGAACTTCTTTGGTATCTGTTTCTTCTTTTACATCTACTACCAAGGCTCCGTCGGAATAGTAAGCAAAACCACCATCCTTCATGTACTGAACCATTCCGGGGATCATATCCTGCACGTCAGACTCACCTCTCCAGAGATCAAAATGAACGTCCAGGTTATCATAGTTTCTCTTCAAGTCAGCTACAGATACCTTCATCATGTGCTGCCATAATGCACGGTAACCTGGAACCCCACTCTGAAGTTTAAAAGTAGCTTCCATTGCTTTTTCTTTGTAGGCCGGATCCTCTTTGGATTTGCCACTGGCTGTAGGGTAGATTTCTTCCAATTCTGAAATGGTGAAAGGAGCCTCTTCCGGATATTCTCCTGTATAATTTTCATCAAAATATACCAGATCCGGCTGACGCAGACTTAATTCGTAAATAACCAAGCCCATCTGCAGTCCCCAGTCGCCCATGTGAATATCACCGATTACTTCATCACCGGCATAGCGTAAAATACGTTTGATACTTTCTCCGATGATAGCAGAACGAAGGTGCCCCACGTGCAAGGGTTTTGCAACGTTAGGTCCGCCATAGTCAATGACAACCTTTTTATTGCCCTTTTCCAACTCCATACCAAATCGATCTGCTGCTGCCATCTGATTCAGGTAATCAGCCAGAAAGGATTCTTTTACCTTTAAATTCAGGAACCCAGGTGCCACCGCTGACACTTCAGAGAAAATAGTGCTGTCTGTCAGAGCAGCAGCTACATCCTGTGCAATCATCAAAGGTGCCTTGTGGTACTGCTTTGCTCCTGCCATGGCACCATTACACTGGTATTCGCACAGATCAGGACGATTGGAAACTGTTACACGTCCTAACGCCCCGTCATATCCTGCTTTTTCAAATGCACTCTGCATTTCCGCAGAGATGCAATCCAAAATTTTCTGCATGTCACTTTCCTTTCCTATACGATGTTGCGGAATTCCATACATTTCAACGTCTTCCGCAAATATCAGCTCTATATGTTTCTCAATCTCTCATTGAGTATACACACCCACAAAAGTTCTGCCGGTACAAATCAAACTCTTTAGATAACTCTATGGAACGCTTATACCCGTTTTTCTTCTTAAAATCACAAGGAAGCCAGGATACCCCATATTCCTCCGCCAGTGCAAATCCGATTTCATTGATCTTGTCCGCATTTTTTAAGGGACTAATCGTTAGTGTAGACGCAACATAATCAAATCCTCGCTCTTTTGCCACACGGAAACTTTCCCTCAGGCGGAGTTCATAACATTTGAAGCATCTGCTGCCACCCTCCGGGCACTGTTCCAGGCCTCTTGCGATATTGTAAAAATCCTGCGGCCGATAATCCCCCTCCACAATATGAATTTTCGTAGCATGAGAGGAAGAATTCATCACAAAATTTCCGGTTTCCACCTGCTTATTGAATGCTGCTATCAGGCGTTTTTCTTCTTCCAGGCGTTTTCTATACTCTTCGTCGGAAGAAATGTTGGGGTTATAGTAGAATACTGTTACATCAAAATATTCCCTGGTATACTCCATGCAATAACTGCTGCAGGGAGCGCAACAGCTATGAAGGAAAAGGGTCGGTCTGGATTCCAGCCGACCTATAATCTTCTCCATCTCTTTCTGATAATTCACCTTATTCATCGGAACTATCCTACCATCAATTTACTTACAAATCCAAAGTATCTCTGTTGAACGTTTCTCAGTTCAACCCTTCTCAGTTCAACCCTTCTCAGTTCAACCCTTCTCAGTTC
>CALZKI010000189.1 GCA_945787995.1 uncultured Lachnospiraceae bacterium
TGTTGGTAATATACAGGCTGGCAATCTTCCATTGTGCATACTGCTGCTGGAAACCGAATCCACAGTCATTGTCAATAGGAGCTCTCCAGAAATTGGGAAGAGGCATGGTCTGTAACATCTCTTTGCCACCAAATTTATAGGAATACAGGCCACCTTTTCCCAGGCCAAACAATACTTCGAAATTCTCCCCGTATACCCCCAGATTGCAAGCTCCGCGCACCACCTTGTAAGGTTTCCTGACAGGAACTGCAGGAGCTACACCAAGCACTGCCGGAAGAGACCAGAGTACTGCTCCTCCTTTCTCACCGGAGTACACCATACTATCGATTGGTGACAGGTCATCACCGTCCTGACTCACATTGTGACTCTCTTTTACAGCATTTACACGATACACATACTGTCCAAAGGCAACCTCATGTCCCGCTTTTGCCCAGGCCGTATCCTGCATCAGGCGGAAGGAAACCAAAACAGTATATTCTCCCGGTTCCGTCTGCTTTGGAATGGGAAGTTCATATACTTCTTCCGACAAAGGTGCTACAGCTGTAGCAAGCATGTATTCTCTGATCGGTCTGCCGTTTCTGGAAAGCATGACAACACATTCGAAGCAATCTGTAGATACGAATAAATTCTTATTTTTCACCAGAACCCGGTTTTCACTTACCACTGCTTCAATATTCTGATAATTGTATTTTACTTCCTGCATTTTCGGAGAAGGTGTTCTGTCTCCCCCATACACAATGCCGTTCCCACTGAACTGGTAATCGCTTGGGCGGTCGTCAAAATCTCCGCCATAAGCCTGAAAGTATTTTCCGTAACGATCCTTTTTGTAAATGGACTGGTCAATGTAATCCCAGATAAATCCCCCTTGGTATCTGGGGTTACGGTCTGACAGATCCGTGTATTTATGCATTGCACCACAGGAATTTCCCATGGCATGCGTATATTCACAGCAGATAAATGGCTTGTCCGGATGTTCCTCCAGGAATTTTTCAATATCCTCTACATGTGTGTACATCTGACTCTCCATATCAGAAGTGTCCGGATATCTGCGATCCCAGAAAATACCCTCATAATGCACCAGGCGATGGGAATCCAGTGCCTTGAACTTACGTGACATTTCATATATCACTTTTCCGCCAAAGGATTCATTTCCACAAGACCATATCAAAATGGCTGGATGGTTTTTATCACGCTGATAGCAGGAATTCACACGGTCCAGCATCATGTTCATCCAGTCTTCATTATCACCCGGAACTATATTTTCCTTTCCATAATGGTCAGCAAATCCCCACAATCCATGGGATTCCATATTGTTCTCTGCAATCATATACAGGCCAAGCTCATCACACAACTGATAGATAGGAGAAGCATCCGGATAATGGCAGGTTCTGATAGCATTGATGTTATGCTGTTTCATGGTGATCAGATCCTGACGCAGCTCTTCCATGGAAGGTACACGCCCTTTCCATGAACTGAATTCATGGCGATTGACACCTTTGAAAACAATACGTTTCCCATTCAGGCACATAATGCCGTCTTTCATTTCAAAACGCCTGAAGCCGACCTGATAAGGAATCACTTCCGTTCTGTTTCCGGCTGCATCTTCCACAAGTAATGTTAAGGAATATAAATACGGTGCTTCCGCACTCCAAAGGATAGGGCTCTCGATTTCCCAGGAAAAATGAAGATAATTCTTCTCGTCGGGAGCTTCTTCTTCGATCTTGTAAAGTTTTTCCTCCGCTTCAAAAGAGAATTCTTCCTCGTAAATACTGCTGGCGCCATCCCAAAGCGTAGCATATACGCGTCCTTTACCCACCATCTGTAAAGTTACATCCAGGACACCGTTTTCACATGCTTCATCCGGCACAGCCTCTATTTTCACATCCTGCACATGGGCATTTGGTACACTGTACAAATATACATCTCGATAGATACCGGAAAAACGGAAGAAGTCCTGATCCTCCACCCAGCTGCCGGCACACCACTTGAATACCATCACAGCCAGTTTATTTTCACCCGGAACCAGATAAGGTGTCAGTTCAAATTCCGATGGGGTAAAAGAATCCTCGCTGTAACCCACATAGTGGCCGTTGCACCACAGAGTCATGCTGCTTTCCACACCCTGGAACGAGATACAAACCTTCTCCCCAGCCATAGTCTGAGGCACTTCAAAATATTTCACATAGCATCCTACCGGATTAAAGCGGGTAGGAATCTGACCTGGCACTATATCCTCGTGACCATCCCACGGATACTGCATATTCACATACATGGGAGCATCATAGCCCTCCATCTGCAAATGTGCAGGCACCGGAATCACATCCCAGTCGTGACAATCATAATCTGCCCGGTAAAAACCTGCAGGAATCAGGCTTGGATTCTTTGCATAGAAAAACTTCCAATGCCCCTCCAGGCTTTCCTTGTAACCGGATTCCTGCCATTTTGCCTCGCTCTCATTCCGATAAATCACATGATCCGAATGTGCCGCAAGACAATTTTCTTTATAGAATGTAGGATCACTGATCAACCGAATAACCTGATCCGTATCAAATTGTTCAGATACTGCATTTTTCAAAGTTTTTTCAGAAACAGGAATTGTTTTCATGTTTTCCTCCTACGCTGTTTTTCTCAAACTATCATATATTCATTTTGGAATTTTCTTGCCGAATTTCTTTCGAAACTACTTGCCGTCTCATGTTTCAGGACGACCTGCTTTTTCTTTGATTACTTCAGCAACGAATCCCTTCATCAGCATACCATAAGGAAGCCCAAACTTCTATTACTATTATGCGCCGTTTTTGCCGGATCTCTGCTTTCTGTATTCCAAAGGAGTGACCTGCATATAGCGCTTAAAAATCTTGCAAAAATAACTATCGTCCGTGAATCCGTGGTCCATGGCAATTCGGGTAATAGAATCGTTGCTGTTCTCCAGCCGTGCTGCCGCCATATTGATTCTATAAGTGATCAAATATGAAATGGGCGACATTTGCAGGTTTCTTTTGAACAGTCTGCAGCACTCACTTCGCCCCACTGCTGTTGCCTTGCAGATATCATCCAGAGAAATATCCGTTCCATAATTTTCCTGGATAAAATGCAGTGCCTGATAAAGTCTCTCGCTGTCAATATCCTTTACTGCTTTGCCGGCAGGCTCATTGTTCCACACAATCTGGATCAGTTTATACCAAACCTCGCAAATCATATTGTGGAGTCGGTATTCATTGGCATATTGCTGCTCTTTGCAGGCACCATAGATTGCATGAAGAAGCTCCAGAACTGCCTGTTCTTCGGACAGGTCTTCTGTTGCCTTGTGCTGTGCGTCTTCCGTTGCCTTGTGCTGCACGACCTCTGTTGCCTTGTGCTGCACGCCTTCCGTTGCCTTGTGCTGCACGCCTTCGGTTGCTTTGTGC
>CALZKI010000190.1 GCA_945787995.1 uncultured Lachnospiraceae bacterium
CGGAATGTGGTGCAAAGAAACCGGCAGCAGATGGCTGGACCTGCTCCTGCGGTGCCGTAAATAAAGGTAAATTCTGCTCCAATTGTGGAACCAAGAAACCTGCAGGCGTACCTCAGTACAAATGTGATAAATGTGGTTGGGAACCGGAAGATCCCACAAATCCTCCGAAGTTCTGTCCTGAATGCGGCGATCCCTTTGGTGATGAGGACCAGGTATAAATCTGTGGGACAGGAATGCTGAAACGAATGAATGAGTAGAATTTATGAGATGCAGAGTCGTGCAGCATGAGTGAAATGAATGTGTAACATAGAAATTGAGGGCTGCAGTATGTCTTGGCTGCAGCCCGATTTCTTACGAGAAAACGAGGTGAGATTGACAAATCACATGGATATGCTGATTTGTCAATCGGCTATTTGTTTTTGAGCGAAAACAAATGGACTTTATGGCAGATGAGAAATCGCCTTCGCGAATTTCTCATCGCCTCTTCGCGACAAGTCGCTCAGAAAAGAGGTTAAGAGGTTAACTATGGCCAATCTTTCTGAATACAAGTGCCCTGCCTGTGGGGCTCCCATGGAATTTGACTCTCAAAGTCAAAAAATGAAATGCCCCTATTGTGAGACTACCATGGCGGTGGCGGAATACACAGAATTAATGAAGAAACAAAACGGGGAAGATGCGGAGACGGTGGATCAGAATGCGGCAAAAGGTGACGGCAAAACATCTGCCGGAACGGATGCTTCAGGAAAAACGGAACCGAAAAGGGATGACGGACTGGAGTACTGGCAGGACAGCGAGACTGCAGGTATGCGTGTGTACGGTTGTGAATCCTGTGGTGGTGAGATTATCGCTGAGGAAACAATCGGTGCCATGACCTGTCCCTACTGTGGCAATAACGTGGTAATGAAGGGACAGTTTTCCGGCGATCTGAAGCCTAACTTTATCATACCCTTCAAAAAGGATAAAAAGCAGGCCAAGGAAGCCTACTACAAGCACCTGGAGAAAAAGTATTTTTTGCCTGCCGTGTTTAAGGATGCAAATCATATCGATGAGATCAAGGGCGTGTATGTACCCTTCTGGTTATACGATGCGGAAGCCTATGGCGATATGACCTATGCAGCGACCCGGGTTCACACCAGAAAGACGGAGACACCAACCACCATCACAACTTACACCACCACGGATTATTTTCAGCTGATTCGTAGCGGTGTGGCCAAATTTGCCAAGGTTCCGGCTGATGGTTCTTCTAAAATGGATGATGATCTGATGGATTCCGTGGAACCTTTTGACTTTAACGATCTGGTTCCGTTTACACCGGCATATATGGCCGGTTATCTGGCGGAGCGTTATGATGTGAACTCGGAAGAGAGCATGGTACGTGCCAAAGAACGTATCAAGACCAGTGCAGAATCTGCTTTCTTCAATACAACTACCGGATATTCCACTGTAATTCCGGAGGGAAATCAACTGAATATCCATACTTCCAAGATCAATTATGTGTTGCTTCCGGTTTGGATTCTGAATACTACCTGGGAGGGACAGCATTTTATCTTTGCCATGAACGGTCAGACGGGGAAAATCGTCGGTAACCTGCCCTGTGACAAAAAAGCCTACTGGAAATATGTGGGAAGCCGGGGGCTGATTGCTTCTGCAATCATAATGGCTGTAATGTGTGCAAGTATGTTTTTCCTGTGATTTGGGTAAGAAACAAACTTTTGGGCAAAAGAGGAAACTTTTTACAAACGAAAGTGGAAGACAGGGAAAGGTTTTTGTAGAAAGAAAGTGTGATGATAGTGAGAAAGAATGAAGATAGATTAAGATTTTTGAAAAGACATGTAAGACTCTTTATCTGCACGCTGTTGGTTGTGACCATGACTTTGGGGTTGTCTATGGTAGCTTTGGCAGCAGATGAGGCTTCCGGAGAACAAACCAATACCAACTGGCTGCCACGTCTTGTGGATAATGCAGACCTGCTTTCCAACGAGGAGGAGCAAAGCCTGCTGGCACAATTGGATGAGATCAGTGAGAGACAGCAGTGTGATGTGGTCATTGTAACGGTGGACAGCCTGGATGGAAAAGAAGTTGTAGCCTATGCTGACGACTTCTATGATTATAACGGTTACGGTTTCGGCCAGGACAGAGATGGCGTCCTTCTGCTTGTGTGCATGGGAGAAAGAGAGTATGCGATTTCCACCACGGGATTTGGTATCGATGCCCTTACAGATTATGGATTGGCATACATAGAAGACCAGTTTTTGCCGGATTTAAGTGGGGGCAATTACAGTAAGTCTTTTGGCATTTTTGCAAATTGTTGTGATCAGTTTATTGCGCAGGCAAAGACGGGAACGCCTTATGACACCAATTATGAGGTTGGCGATGCTAATGACGGCATTTCCTTTTTCAAAATCATCAAATACTTGTTGATTTCCTGTGTCATTGGTTTTGTGATTGCCTTGATTATGGCTACCGTAAAGAAATCTTCTCTGAAAACTGTGGCTAAGAAAACCCAGGCAGCTGAGTATATGAAGGATTTTAACCTGACAAGAAAGCACGACCAGTATATCAGGAGTAACACCACTTCAAATACAGTGAGCAAAAGTTCGGAAACCAGAAGCGGTGGTGGCGGCAGCTCCACGCATGTGGGTTCTTCCGGTGCGTCGCATGGAGGCTCCAGCGGAAAATTCTAAGCAAATTTGTCGGGAACGAAAACCGACAGGGCGTTATGGAAAAGCATAAAGAATAAAATTCATACGAACTAAGAAAGGAATTACAGAGCCTTCCGGTTATGCTTCGGAAGGCTCATAGTGTGTTGTTATGTGGTACAAATTTAAGAAAAAATTCATCGCAGATAAGGACTTCTACAGGCACGTGTTGTTTCTGGCGGTGCCTATGATCATCCAGAATGCGATTACAAGTTTTGTCAGCTTTTTGGACAATATTATGGTTGGACAGATTGGTACGGAGCAGATGTCCGGCGTTGCTATCGTCAACCAGTTGATGTTTGTTTTTAATATCTGTATCTGGGGCGGAACCTCCGGTGCCAGTATTTTCAGTACACAGTATTATGGAAAAGGGGATTTTGAAGGACAGAAATACTGTTTCCGTTTTAAATGCTACGTTATGGCATTGCTCAGCGTGATTGCATGTGTGCTTTTCAATTTCCAGGGGACAAATCTGATTTCCCTATACTTAAGTGACAGTGGAAGTATTGGTGATATCGGGCTGGCTCTGAAATACGGAGAACAGTATCTGGCAATTATGATCTTTGGTCTGATTCCTTTTGCAATTACGAATGCATATGTCAGTACCATTCGTGAGACCGGACAGACATTTATTCCCATGCTGGCCAGTGCGGTTGCCGTAGGAACAAACCTGGTATTGGATTTTGCCCTGATATTTGGTA
>CALZKI010000191.1 GCA_945787995.1 uncultured Lachnospiraceae bacterium
TAATGATTTCTCTCATATGCCCGATTTGTATATCATCAACATCACCAACTACGATCCTTTCGGTGATGATTATATGCTATACACTATCAAAAATAAATGTATCGAAATACCCGAGTTAGTGTATAATGATGGTGTAACAATTTATTATTTCAATACCACCGGAACACAAGGCGGTTCCGATGATTTGAAAAAGTTTCTGGAATATCTTGAAACCAGTAAATCTACATATGCGTCAACTTCTGCCACAAAAGAGATGCAGAGTTATGTGGAAATAATCAAACACGACGCCGAGATAGGAGGGAATTACTTGACTTTTGGAGATTTGATGGATAAAGTTGCTGCAGAAGCAGCTGCCGAAGTTTGTGCTGAAAAAGATGCTATTATTGCTGAAAAGAACGCCTCTATCGCTGAAAAGGAGGCCTCTATCGCTGAAAAGGAGGCAGTCATTGCAGAACTCCAGGCTAAGATAACCCTTTTGGAAAACAAATAATCATGAATGTATAAAATAGGGCAGGCACCATTATAGATGCCTGCCCTTACGCTATTTACGCGTTAAATTTTCCAATAAATTCTCGTACTCTCTCGTCTGTGGAGCCGAACAATTCGTCCGGTGATCCCTGTGCTCTGATGACCCCCTCTTCCATGAAGATAATGCGGTCCGAAACTTCTCTGGCAAACTGCATTTCATGGGTAACGATAATCATGGTCATGTGTTCCTTGGCAAGTTCTTTGATAACCTTCAGCACCTCACCGGTAAGCTCCGGGTCAAGTGCAGAAGTAGGCTCATCGAAGAAAAGAATCTTCGGTTGCAAAGCCAGTGCGCGAGCAATGGATACACGTTGCTGCTGTCCGCCGGAAAGCTGATATGGATAAGCATCCTTTTTGTCAGAAAGGCCCAGCTGATCCAACAATTTTATGGCTCTCTCTTCCGCTTCCTTCTTGGACACCTTATCCACTATCATTGGTGCATCCATGATATTTTTCAATACAGAAAAATGCGGGAAAAGGTTAAAATTCTGAAATACAAGGTTGAAATACCCTCTGATTTCTTTCAGTTCCGCTTTGGAAGCATATACACATTTTCCATTTTCTTCATGACAGGCTGTCTTTCCAAGATAAATCAGTTCTCCGCCATCCATAGTCTCCAACATGGTTGCACAACGAAGCAGCGTGGATTTACCGGAACCGGAAGGTCCGATAATAGAGACCACCTCTCCTTCATTTACTGTCAGAGAGATATCCTTCAGCACCTCTAACCCGTCAAATTCTTTTTGTACATGAGTCATTGAAAGTAATTCCATACCCCTATCTCCTCATCCAATTATCTATAATAATTCATTGCCTCTTCCAGTTTTTCCATACCGGTTGCTACCACCAGATTGAAAATATAGTAGAACAATCCGGCTACCATCAGGGGCACTACCGAAGTTTCGGAAGCTGCGATCTGTTTTGCCAGAGCAAACATCTCTGCAAAAGCCAGTACGGATGCTAAAGAAGTATCCTTTACAAGGGTGATTGTCTCGTTGGTGATTGGAGGCAGGATGCGTTTGATGACCTGGGGCAGGATAATGCGAAAGAAGGTCTGGGACTTGGAGTAACCCAGAATATGTGCCGCCTCATACTGTCCCACAGGCATAGACTCGATACCTGCTCTGTATATCTCAGCAAAATATGCTGCATAGTTCAAGGTAAACGCCAGAATAACGGCGATGAATCTGTAGCTTCTGGATATTTTCACGCCAAACACATAGTACGGAGCAAAATAAACTACAATCAGCTGCAGCATAAGCGGCGTACCGCGCATAATGGATATGTAAATCTTGATGATGGTTTTCAGAATTGCATTTTTTGACATTCTTCCAAAGGAAATCAACAAACCAAGGGGTAAGGAAAAGACCAACGTCAATATAAATATCTCAACCGTTTTCACCAACCCTATACATAATTGTTGCAACATCATGGTAAAATCCATAATCTAATCCACCTTTCCACCCCAAATAGCAGTTTGGTCTCAGCGATAATACATCACTAATCAACAGTTTGGTCCCAGCGATAATACATCACTAATCAACAGTTTGGTCCCAGCGATAATACAACATAAATATGGGATGCGTATGCACAAACATGTATACGCATCCCGCATTGTCAAATTACGCCGTATTACTGAACAGACATGTCCCTACATTTCCCACAAAATCTCTGCAAATCATTCGGCCATGTCATTCTCATCTTGTCATTCACTTCTGCTTATTTGCCCATGCAAATGCAGTCAACCAGATCATACTTCTCGGCAATTCTCTTGATGGTGCCGTCAAGTGCCATGTCATTCATGGTAGCCTGTACAGCATCACGAAGTGCTTCGTTGCCTTTCAGGAAGCCGATACCGTACTGTTCTGTAGCAAGGTACTCATCCAGAATGACAAAACCGTCACCACGTTCAGCAATCTGATAATTAGCAACACCGATATCAATGGCAAGAGCCTCAATAGCACCTGCTTCCAAATCCATGAAAGCTGTGTTGTAATCAGAATACTGGATCAATTCGCCAAAGGTAGCAGCAAGGTCTGCTTTGTCACCTTCCAAAGCAGCAAGAGCAGAAGAATCCTTCTGTACACCAACTGCCTTACCGGCAAGGTCTGCTTCTGTAACAATACCGGAATCACCGGCAACCACAAACACCTGGCTATTGTCTATATAAGGAGTAGACCAGGTATAAGCATCCTCACGACCATTGATTGTAAAGCCGTTCCAGATACAACTGATAGAACCGGAGCTAAGCTCCATATCCTTTGCATCCCAGTCGATAGGCTGTTTTACAAGTGTCCAACCATTTCTTGTACATACTTCTTCAGCAAGTTCCAGGTCAAAACCTGTGTACTCACCATTCTCATCCATGTAACCATAAGGTGGGAACTCTGCGTCAAAGCCAACTGTAAACGTGTTGTTCTCTAAAAGAGCATCCCCTGTTGCTTCCGAAGCAACTTCTTCTGCCGCAGTATCTTCTGTTGCTTCTGGAGCAACATCTGTACTGGTCTCTTCTGCAGCAGCCTCTGTTGTAGCAGCTTCTGCTGCGGGTTCTTCTTTTGCACCGCAGCCACAGAACAATGTAGCTGCAACGGTTGCTGTGCAAAGCAATGCAACTAATTTTTTCATAATCTCCTCCATTCCGAAAGCACCTCATCAAATAAAATGTGCCTTTCGCTTTAGTGTTGTAAAATGCTAAATCATTAGCACGGTGTAATGGTATCACGCCACAATTCTGATGTCAACTGAAAGCAACAATCCTTTGCTACCACTTTTGCACCATCTTTTCACATATTAACCCATCCAAAGATAGGTTGCCCACATATGAACAAAGAATATCGCAACGCGATATTCTGCGCCGCT
>CALZKI010000192.1 GCA_945787995.1 uncultured Lachnospiraceae bacterium
GCAAATTCAAAGAGCATTCAACAATCTAATAAACAAGTAGATCCATAGAGCCAAACAGCGCGGAGATGAAGGAGAGGTCATCGGCGAAGCGCAACAAGCTCATAAAGAATAAGAAAGGCATGGTTACAAAAATGGCAAAAATCGCAGTTTTAGGTTACGGCACTGTAGGAAGCGGTGTGGTTGAGGTAATTGAAACCAACAACGCACCAATCAGTGTACGGGCAGGAGAAGCAGTGGAAGTAAAGTATATACTTGATCTTCGCGACTTCCCGGGTGATCCCTATGAAAGCAAAGTGGTTCACGACATCAATATTATTTTGGAGGATCCTGAGATTTCAGTTATTTGCGAAACCATGGGCGGAAATGAACCAGCATTTACCTTCTCCAAGAAAGCCTTGGAAGCAGGCAAATCAGTGTGTACCTCCAACAAAGAGCTGGTAGCAAATCATGGCCCGGAGCTTTTGGAGATTGCAAAAGCAAATCACGCCAACTACCTGTTTGAAGCAAGCGTAGGCGGCGGAATCCCGATCATCAGGACAATCAACGAATGTCTCACTGCAGAGAAAATCGATGCGATCACCGGCATCCTGAATGGTACCACAAACTACATCTTAACCAAGATGGACAAAGAAGGAGCTGATTTTGGTTCCGTTTTAAAAAAAGCACAGGAACTGGGCTATGCGGAGCGCAATCCGGAAGCCGATGTGGAAGGCTATGATGCCTGCCGTAAGATTGCAATCCTTTCCTCCTTAATGAGTGGAAAATATGTCAAGTTTGAAAATATCTACACAGAGGGAATCACCAAGATCACAGCAAGGGATTTTGCTTATGCCAAGGTAATGAAGCAGGGTATCAAGCTGCTTGCCATGAGCAAAGATACAGAGGATGGCTTTTTTGCAATGGTTGCTCCTTTTATGATTCCCGATACACATCCGTTGTACACGGTAAATGATGTGTTCAATGGCGTGTATGTGCATGGCAATATGCTGGATGATTCCATGTATTACGGCCGCGGCGCAGGTAAGCTGCCCACAGCCAGTGCGGTAGTGGGCGACGTGGTTGATCTGGTAAGAGCAAAAGGCGAACCACTTCCCTGCATTTGGAGCTCTGAATTGCAGGAACTTACAGACATTGCTGAAACACATAAGAGATTCTTTGTTCGTGTTTCTGTTGCAGACAAAGCAGCTGCAGAAAAAGAATTTGCTAACCTGGAAGCGGTAGATGCGGGATTTGCAGATGAGTTTGCTTTTGTCACAGAAGTGATGACAGAAAAAGATTTTGCAGCAAAGGCTGAGAAAGTAAATGTGCTCAGCAGAATCCGTATGGAAGGCTAAAGTACTGATAAAAAAGGCTTCGGCACATCTCATTGTCAATAATACCGAGGCACTATTGAATGAAATTTATATCTATGCCTTTTCTGTGAAAGATCAGAAACGATCTGTTCTGTGAAATATAGGAAGAATTTGAAAAGGCCGGAAAAGAGGACACACATGAAATACGTAATCGTACTTGGCGACGGTATGGCCGACGAGCCTATCGAAGCTTTGGGAGGCAAAACTCCTCTCGCATATGCGAAAACACCTGCCATGGATCGCCTGAGTAAAAAAGGCGAAATCGGCATGGTACATACAATCCCGGATGGCATGAAGCCCGGATCGGATACAGCAAACCTGTCAGTACTGGGATATGATCCTAAGATATATTACTCCGGAAGATCACCCCTGGAAGCGTTAAGCATCGGCGTGCCTATGAAGGACACAGATATAGCCATTCGCTGCAATATCGTGACCATTTCCGAGGATGATGTGCCTTTTGAAGAAAAGACGATCATCGACCACAGCTCCGGCGAGATCAGCACGGAAGATTGCGCAGTTCTGCTGGATGCGGTTCGTAAAGAATTGGAAAATGAAACCTTCAAATTCTATGTGGGAACAAGCTACAGACATTGTCTGATTTGGGATAAAGGAAGTGTGGTGGAATTGACGCCACCCCATGATGTGCTCACCCAGGTGATTGGTCAGTATCTTCCGAAGGAAGAAGCCCTTCGTGAGATGATGAAGAAGAGCTATGACATTCTGGTCAATCATCCCATCAACGTAGAGAGAAAGAAACAGGGGCTGAATCCTGCCAACTGCTGTTGGTTCTGGGGTGCAGGCACCAAACCCATGCTTTCTTCTTTTGAAGAAAAAACAGGTAAAAAGGGCATGATGGTGTCCGCTGTAGACCTTTTGAAAGGCATTGCAGTAGGTGCCGGAATGGGCGTTGTGGAAGTAGAAGGTGCTAACGGCGGTCTGCACACCAATTATGAAGGTAAAGTGGATGCAGCTTTGAAGGCTATCACAGAAGACGGCTACGACTTCGTGTATATTCATTTGGAAGCACCTGACGAAATGGGACACCAGGGAAGTGTGGAAAGAAAAGTACAGGCCATCGAGTACCTGGACAGTCGAGTGATCGGACCGGTATGTGAGAAGCTGGATGCACTGAAGGAGGATTACCGTATGTTGATCCTTCCGGATCATCCAACCCCGATACGTGTCAGAACCCATACAGCAGATAACGTGCCGTACCTGTTATATGACAGCACCAACCCTGCAGATCACACCTGGAATTACAATGAAGCGGAAGCAAAAGAGAGCGGAAACTTCGTAGCACAGGGTCACAAAATCATAGAGCATCTCTTTGAAAAATAAATAAGCAAAGGAATCGTTCTGAACCAATGAGGTAATCTCCTTCCGGAAGATACAAGGTTTCGGGCGATTGCATATATTATAGTAGGAGTAGACAGAAAATTATGAAAAAAGTAGTTAAGTTTGGCGGAAGCTCTCTTGCCAGTGCTGAACAGTTTAAGAAAGTAGGCGCAATCATCCGTGCCGAGAAAGAGCGTAGATACGTAGTGCCATCCGCACCCGGGAAACGGGATTCCAAAGACACGAAAGTAACAGATATGCTTTACCAGTGCTATGCCCTGGCGGAAGAGGGAAAAGATTTTTCCAAGAACCTGAAAGCAATTAAGGCAAGATATCAGGAAATCATCGACGGACTTGGATTAAAACTTTCTTTGGAAAATGAGTTCAAGACCATCGAAGAGAACTTCAAGATAAAGGCAGGTTCCAACTATGCTGCCTCCCGTGGTGAATACCTGAACGGTATCATCATGGCAAACTATCTGGGCTATGAATTTGTGGATGCTGCAGAAGTAATTCGTTTCGCAGAGAATGGAGATTTTGATGCAGATACAACCAATGGATTGATGAAAGAGCGTCTGGCAAAAACAGAGTACGCTGTTATTCCCGGTTTCTATGGTGCTTATGAAAGTGGCGTTGTAAAGACTTTTTCCAGAGGCGGTTCTGATATCACCGGTTCCATCGTT
>CALZKI010000193.1 GCA_945787995.1 uncultured Lachnospiraceae bacterium
AAGGCGCGCGCGCCGGAGGGGCTTTCATCTGCGCGCCTCTGCGATCCGTCGAAGACACAACTTTCAGCGGGGGACACCCCAGCTGAAAGTTATATATGCCTGATTGCTTCCAATCTCTGCAGCAGCCTCAGCCAATGTTGGTCCTGCTCTCGGTTGGTTTCCCGGCCGGAAATGAAAAAGGTGGTGTGGTATTTTTCGTGCAATTCCTCCGCGCACCGAAACATCACCGGCACTTCCTTTTCATTGTATGCCATCCCCACCAGATCAGCCAGATGTCTGATGGTTCCGTGACGTCCGTCCACAAACCGGATCTCTTCACCAAACAGTTTGCGATATATGGGTTTGAAATAATTGAAATGTGTACAGCCCAGTACCAAAGCACCGTAGTCTTCTTTCCTGTAGTGGTGTGCGTCCATTTCTTCCAATAGATAGGTGCAGATTCTCTCTTCGTCAAAATCTTCCTTTTCAGCAAAGGTAACCAGGCCCGGTAAAGCAATGGGATCTACCAGATCATATTCGTCATACCGATTTACTAATTTATGGAACTTTTCTGCCTGCAGGGCAAGCGGCGTTGCAGCAGCCAGAACACGTTTTTTATTGCTACAAGTCTCCTGCTTCGTCTGTTTTTCTGCTTCTCTGGCACATCCGGCAGCATAGGAAACATACTGCAATTCCTCTCCCAACACGATTTCCAAAGCAGGCTTTATGGCAGGTTCCATACCAACAATGGGAAAATCAAATTCTTCCCGCATGGCCTTGATTGCTGCACCGGTTGCGGTATTACAGGCAATCACCACCGCATCTACGCCCCGATCAGCAAGCATCCGGATTCCTTTTCTGGTCAGTTCCACAATTTCTTCCTGCTGCTTTGTTCCATAGGGTACGTGGTCCAAGTCAGCGTATATCACATATTCTGTTTCTGCAGGTAACGTATGGTATGCTTCATGTAAAACCGACAAGCATCCGCTACCCGAATCCAACATTCCTATTTTCATGATTTCACCAATGATCTGATATTAATAAATATATAGAATTATATAGCAATCCGCCCCCGGACAGCAAGTCTGTTTCCTCGCTACAACCAAAGCAGTTTCCTAATATAGCAGTATCAACTGATACTATTATCTCGTTTCACCAAAGACAGTTCCTTTGCGCGACAATTATAAGTGTTTCCGTATTGGTATTTCACTTGTAAATTTGTACAAAAAAAGGTAAAATGAAATATAATATATATTCAATTCTAACAAAGGAGATTCTTCATTATGAGCTTACATAAAAATATCAATTTGTCGTTTGACGAACCTTTACCGGAAGTTGCCTCTTCTGTTGCGCCTCCGCTTCCGGACACCGATATACATACCGAAGCTTCTATTTCGGAAGACATTTTATCTGCCTCGGGCAACGACAGGGATTCCATTACTTTTGCAGAAGAACTTCCTGCGGAAGCATCCACTGACGAAGCGATCTCTGAAGAAAGCTCTGTCAAAGTGACTTCTAACGCAACAGACTCTATGGAAGCGTCCTTCGTTGAAACGGCCACAGAGGGAACCCAAAAGAAAGCGGCTGCAAAATCGAAAGATAAGTCTGCGAAAAAAAACGGGAAAAAATTGAAGAAACAGGATACTAACGAAGCCGGGAAAAAAAACATCGAAAAAGTTCCTCTCAGTATCCGTGTAAAAATTAATTTCTGTATTTTGCTGATCCTTATTTTAAGTATGCAGCTAATGATCTATCTTGCAACAAAGTCTAACAAATACAGTCAGCAGTACGCAGGCGTATTAGATAATATCACAGAGATAACCGCAATCAAAGCAGGCTCTTATCAAATCGGTGCTTCCATCATTTCTGACTGCAACTTCGGTTCCAGCGTGGAAAGCTGCGGGTATACGGAACAAATCGACCAGATGGTCTCCTCCCTTGACACAATACTTACCAACATCGGAGATGATTATCCGCAAAACGTACAGATTTTCGGCATGTTTAAGACAGACGTTATGCGTTTCTCCGATCACTACAATGAGCTTCTCACCATGTGTCCTGAGTATTTCTCTTTAGAGGGGTCTGCACTGGCTAAAGAATTGGCTACTGACGCTACTTTCATTTCCAACAGCGCGGATCAGCTTCTCTCCGTTGAAATACCACGAAGCAGTACCGTCAAAGATAAAATACAGATCAGTTTTCAACGGGTCCTTGTGGGCATGATCATTGCCATTATTTTTGTATGTATTCTTTCTGCCTTCGTGGCACTTACATTGGCTAACAGTATTACCAAACCTATGAGAAAGCTTCAGGAAAAACTTACCTCCATTGCTGACGGTGACCTAACTTCTGAAAAGCTTATGGTAAAATCGAAGGATGAAATCGGACATGCAGCAAACGCCTTCAATAAGATGAGTGATAATCTGACGCAGATTATCAGCAAAGTTAAGGCAGGCACCTCAGACCTGAATTCTTCCGTGTCTTCCGTCAATGAAAATGTTGGCGAGAACGTAGCCGGAAGTGAAAATATTGCAGCTGCCGTTGCGGATCTTTTGAGCGCCATGGAAAAGCAGCAGGATGAGATCAATCACATGCTGGTAATGAGCGGTGAAATGGATGCCATTTCCAAACAGGTTGCAGACGAGGCGAAGAAAATCCAGGGTAGTGCAGGCGAATCAAAGAAAAATGCTTCAGATGGTATGACAAAGATGGTCGCTTATGTGGATCAGATGAGTGAAGTCAATCATTCCATGGAAGAAATGCGAGAGGTATTCGTAACCTTCGGAGAAAGCACAAAACAAATGAGTATGATTCTCGAATCCATTATCGAGATTGCTTCTCAAACCAATCTCCTCTCCCTGAATGCTTCTATTGAAGCAGCGAGAGCCGGCGAAATGGGTCGTGGCTTTGCAGTGGTTGCAACGGAAATTCGTAAACTGGCTGACGACTCCTCTCTGGCAGCCACAAAGATTGGCGATATCATCCATAAAATTGAGGATGAGGTATCTCTGTTAAGCAGTAAAATGTCAATTTGTCTGTCACAGTTGGAAAAGAGCAATCAACTAACAAACGAAACAAAAGACAGCTTCTCCGTCATTCAGTCCGGTACTATTGAAGTAGAAACAAATGTAGAACAGATTATGACGAAGATTTCCACCTTAAGTTCTGAAATCGATGACACAGTCAAACGCATGAACAATATCGGTGCTTCCTCTGAGACAAACGTTTCTGAGGTAAATGAGATCAGCACAATCGTTGTGCAGCAGGAAGAAAACTTAAGTGTTGTATCAGAGGCAATGGCAAATATCCTGGTGTTAGCTTCTGATCTGGAAGATCTTGCTTCCAATTTCAGACTAAAATCCAGTGATGCTAAAGGGTAATACA
>CALZKI010000194.1 GCA_945787995.1 uncultured Lachnospiraceae bacterium
TGGACATTTTCTTCATCACCCGATAGAACATTCTGGCAAAAAAGGAACGGATCTTGGGCTCGCCCAGACGGCTGACTCTTCTGGTTGCAACAGAATCATACCCCTCTTCTATAGAGGAAAGCATCTCTGGCAAAAGTGTCGGCGGATCCTGCAAATCAGCATCCATGATAACCACCAAATCCCCTGTTGCTTTCTGTAAACCTGCCAAAATCCCCGCTTCTTTTCCGAAGTTTCTGGAGAAAGAGACAAAGTGCACATTGCTGTCCTTCTCTATTAATATCTTTACTTCATCCACCGTATGGTCCGTGGATCCATCGTCGATGAACCAGAATTCCGTGCATAGATCATGAGCATCAAAATATGACTGGTTTTTCAACACTTCTGCATAGAAATCAGCAATATTCTCCTGTTCATTATAGCAGGGAACCACCACGCTCAATTTTTTCATTAGAAAACTCCTTTATCTAGTCATGTAGCTTTTCTTCCAAACCGGAGCCTTCAGCTCCGATCCAATACAGACGGAACAAACACTCTCCGGTTTTGCTGTCATATACCCAGATACTCACATCCGGTTCAACCGGTATCTCATCCTCATAATAGCGTCCGTAGAAATCCTCCAGGATATTATGCTCCTCTCCTCCTACCTGCACATACCGTTCACCGTCTACACAATTTTTATATACTACCTTGCCAAAATTGGTGTCTGCCTCCAACAAAGGCTGGTTACTGTGTCTCCTGCCATATGCTATTTCTGCAGTGTTGGTATTATGGGACACAACCGCAAAGATGTCTCCGTATTCTTCCTCCGGCACTTCCCACTGCATACCAAGCATATTCTCCAGCAAAGCATGGAGCTTCTCATCTCCCGCCACAGCAGCTCCATCTTTCACGTAAACCATGGCATCAAAATCGTCATCCTGGAGAAGCATCAAGGCATTATACAGATCCTGTTCCTCATGGAGCATGTCCCGCTTCATTTCATAATACTTCTGATAATCCTGATACCAGCCTGCATATTGTTCATCTGCTCTGCGATCGGGGATATCGTAATTCTCCCGAATATACTTACCAAGGTAATCACTTACATGTTTTCCGCCGGAGGCATTCAGATGCCCATGAGAATCATAGCAGTCTGTTTGATAATTTGCCACAGTATCCATGGCAACAAAATTGATATAATCTACACCGTACTCCTCTGCAATGTCATATGCGGTATTTCCTCCCATCTGATGCCAATCCTCTGCGGGATATGGCACATGGGTCAGCAAAACTTCTATGCCTCTGCTCTGGCACTCCTCTATCATCTTGCGAAGATACAAGGCCCCAACTGTATCTGCAGGCAGCTTGACCTCCTGCGGAACAATATAGTAATCCATAGGTTCTTCCAAACGGACTCTTGTTTCCGCACCCTTTTCCGGTGAACTGTAGGAGGGGTCGAAATCCTGTTGTGTCAGTTCATTCCATCTGGAGTGATATTTTGCAAAGTCAAAAAGAAATTCATATCGCTTGTTATATAAATCTTCTCTTTCCGTTCCGATCAGACTTTTATCACCAAACAAGTCCTTAACAGCTTCCACCTTCACCTTGGAAAAAGGCATACTGTCAATAGAAAGTCTGGATTGATCTTCATGCTCAGCCACTTTGTAATCACGACCGATTTCCAATACATCAATCACCACCAGTTTGGGATTGGTGTACTGTAATGCGTTCATCATAACCCAATAGCTGGTAGCCATCTGATTTCCATGACCACCGAAGTTATAGGATACAATGCCATACTTGTCCCACATTTCCATGGGAAAAACTGCATTGATGACATGACTGGTTCCCATAAACAGAACATCAAAATCCTGTTCCTGTTCATAAAAAGATCTGTATTTATATTGGCTGTCTTTACGTTCCACAATGTCAGATATTTTCCACAGAGAGCCTGCCAGCAAACATAGGAACACAAGAATGCTGAAAATTCTGATCAGATTCTTTTTCATGAAACATTATCTCCTTAAAACTGAAAGTAAATAAATGTTGCCGCGTCATATCCGGACCCCCAGATACCGAACACCAGAATACCCAAAACTGCGGCAAGGTAAACTGTAATCCTGAACCACAGTTCCTGTTTTGCTATACATTCGCGAATCACTATGCCATGATATTTGCAAAAATCAGCAACCAGAATGATCAGCATGGAACAGATCATAATCAGGAAATTTTTCCAGTCAAGCCCCAACTTGAATAAAGAATCATCAAACAAAATCCAGGCATTTTTCACCTGAAAAATACTCTTTACAGCTTCCACACCCACTTTCAGGGAACTGGTTCTGAAAAAAATAAAGGAAAAAGCAACCAACGAAAAAGTAGTAATCACTCGATATAATTTGTGGCTGAAGGACTCTCTATTCAGAGACAGCCCTTTCACCAGGAGATCGCGAACCGGCTGTAACAGTTCCCCAACAATCTGTGCCACCGCATTGATCAGCCCCCAGGCAACAAAAGACCAGGCTGCACCATGCCACAGACCACTGACCGCAAAAACCACCAGAATATTCAGATATTTTCTCACTTTTCCTTTTCTGCTGCCTCCCAGCGGAATGTAGATATAATCCTTAAACCAGAGGTTCAGAGAAACATGCCATCTTTTCCAAAACTCGGATACCGTTTTGGAGAAGAAAGGAGCCAGAAAATTGTCTGTCAGTTCAAAGCCAAGAATCCTGGCTGCGCCAAGGGCAATGGTGGAATACCCTGCAAAATCACAATAAATCTGGAACAGGAACAGGATTGCCGCTATCACCACATACCATCCGCCATAACGTTCCAGATCTCCATATACGGCATCCACAAACACTGCAATACGATCGGCCACAACTACCTTCAGGAAATAGCCCCACAACATGCAGGCCAAACCATCTAAGGTACGTTCAAAAGAGAAGTGATGTTTCTCCTCAAACTGCTTCAACAGTCTGCCGGAACGTTCGATCGGTCCCGCCACCAGCTGCGGAAAGAAAGATACAAACAACGCATATTTCAGGAAATTCTTCTCTGCATGAATCTCTTTACGATACACATCCGCAGCGTATCCCAATGCCTGAAAGGTGTAGAAGGAAATACCCACCGGCAACAACACGTCCACATGATTTACTTCCGTCTTTCCCACTACTTTTGCCCAGGTCTCCAAAAAGAAATTGGAGTATTTAAAGTAACCCAGAATTCCCAGATTTGCCGCAAAGCAGACCAACAAGCATACCCGCTTCAGCCAAACCTGTTTCTTTTCTTCTGTTACCTTCCCGGAAACCAGTTCCATCCCCAATCCACAACCATAGGTCAATATGGTGGAAGTCAAAATCAACAGGGCATATGTGGGATTCC
>CALZKI010000195.1 GCA_945787995.1 uncultured Lachnospiraceae bacterium
GTCTGAAACAGACATATAGGTCTTAGGCGTAGGAACACAATTCCGAAAAGGTAGATTAAAAAATTCAATTTCATTTAGAAAGTGCTGATATCCCATGAAACAGTCTGTAGCCCAAAAGATAACTATCATACTCACGATTGCCAATATGATTCTGATCTGTGCCGGATGCGGAAGCACCGGTTCTTCTGAGGCACCCGCCACTGCAATCACCCACCTGACCACAAATTATGCCGAAAACCCGCTTTGCATAGAAGGAACCCCATACTTTTCCTGGCAAATGGAATCCTCAAAGCAGGGGGCAGCCCAGTCTGCCTATCAGCTTTTTGTGGCAGAATCGTCGGACGCTTTAGCTGCTGGGGAATATCTTTGGGATTCCGGCAAAATAGCCTCGGATATATCTGTATCCATTCCCTATGAAGGTGCTCCCCTGTCCTCTAATACAGAATATGTCTGGACAGTACAGGTCTGGGATCAGGATGAGAAAATGCTGAAAAAACCGGCTCCCGTCTCCTTCGGCACTGCTTTGGAAGAGTCGGATTGGCAGGGTGCAAAATGGATCTACGCTGGCCCCTTGTCCATCTCTGACACCGAGCCCTTCCAGGGAATCATCAATTATAATACGGTATGCGCAGATAGCGTTTCCGGATTTTTCTTTGGCGCCACAGACAGTTACTACGGCGATTACTACCGGGTTGTTCTGGACACTCTGGAAGAACAGGCATTGCTTCGCATTTCCGAAATGCATTACGAAACGGTCAAAGCCGAAACCGTACTGCCTGTAAAAGCAAAAGACTATGTCTATTTAAAGGATCAGCCTCACCGGGTTTTTATTTCTGTGTGCAACGGTGAAATTGAAGTGGCCGTGGATCATAATCCACTTGGCAAACACAAAATAGAGGGTGAACTTTTACCTCTTGGTTCTGTGGGATTTTGGACCACACGTGGTTCCTATTACGGATATTATGATGATTTGGAGATTTATCCGGGCACGCAGCTGGAGGGCGATTTGTCTCCCATTAAAACTTCTTCCGTCCCGATTGTGGAAGAACATTTTGAAGACCCAAACGTAACCATCTTTTCTCCCTACAGATGTCCCATGAAGGCTTTGGGTGTTGGTGACGGCGACTGGTTTGTAGCCAATTCCGGCTTCACGATCACCCCCGGTTCCATGGAGCCTGCTCCTGTTTTCTATAAGGATTTTCAGGTGGAAGGGAAGGTGGCAAAAGCCAGACTGTACGCCTCCGCCCTGGGTACCTTTGACCTATATATCAACAATACACCGGTAAGCGACGGGTATTATGCACCGGGACAGTCGGATTATGCAAAAGAAGTGTTTTATGCATCCTACGATGTGACTGATCTGCTAAAAGAAAATGCCACCAATTCCCTGCTTTCGGTGCTTGGTCACGGACGTTACGACAGAGCCAAGTCAGAATGGGGTGAGGATTTGGCCTGGATCGGTGTTCTGAAGATTGATTACACAGATGGAAGTACCTCCTATGTGACCACCGACGATTCCTTCCTGTGCAATACCGATGGGCCGGTGAGAAACGACGATATGTATGCAGGCGAGGTGTATGATGCCAGAAAGGAAATACCGGGCATGCCCTCTGCTTTCCGTTCCGGGATGAACGACCCGGAAAGCATTGATCTGTCCACCTGGACTTCCTCCTCCGTTCTACCTTTTTCGGGAAAACAAAAGGAACCTGTAAAGGTGCCCATGATTTCTCCTTTTGATGTGTGTATTGAGCAGATTGCTCCTGTGTCTGTTGCAGAACCTGTGCCGGGCACATATGTATGTGATTTTGGTGTAAATCTGACAGGCTTCTGTCAGCTCACCGGCAAGGGAACCGCGCATGAACCGGTGACACTTCGCTATGCAGAGGCGCTGAACGAAGAGAATCTGTCCAATGCAGATGATGTACCGGGAACCATTTGGACACAAGGTCTGTTTACGGCAAGAAATACGGATTATTATATTCCTGCAAACGGGGACTTATTTACTTATGCTCCACGGTTCGTATATCGGGGCTTCCGTTATGTACAGATTACCGGTTTAACAGAGGCACCTACTGTGGATTCCATCCGGGCGATGGTGATCAGTGCCGACTGCCCCCAAAGCGGAACCTTCTCCTGCTCTGACGATAAAATAAATAGACTCTTCGACGCTATATACAGGACCCAGCAAAACAATTATGTTGATATACCTACGGATTGCCCGCAAAGAGATGAACGATTTGGCTGGGCGGGAGATGCACAGGTATTTGCCCACACGGCAGATTACAATGCCAACACACATCTTTTTATGAAGGAATACCTGCGCACTCTGGTGTCCGAAAGAAACTCTGAAGGTGCCTTTCCGGATATGACAGGCTGCTATGAAAACGGCGGCAGTAATGGCTGGGCTGATGCAGGCATCATTCTCACCTACGAGCTTTACCAACAGTATGGTGACATTTCTGTCATTTTGGAAAATGTGGATGCCATGTGCCGGTATATGGATTATCTGGTAGAAACAAGTGATGATTACATTCGCTGCATGGACAGTTATTCTGACCACATAGCCGAATCTATGATATCAGATGAGATGTGCAATACAGTACAGTGTGCCTATGTGGCAGACCTGTTGAGCCGCATGTGTGCAGTGATTGGTGACACAGCAAGAAGTGACAAGTATGCTTCCATCTACGAAGCATATAAAAAAGCATGGCAGGATACCTTTATGAATGAAGATGGTTCTGTGGGAAACTGGATGCAGTCGGAATATGTTCTGCCTCTGGCATTCCGGCTATATCCGGAAGAGTTGGAAGCCGCAGGAGCTGGTTTCCTCAATATTTCGGTGCAAAGCAGCAACTATCATGCCCAGACAGGCTATGTATCCACACCCTGGATTTTACCTGTACTCTGTGAATATGGTTACACCGATTCTGCCTATCAAATGATATTGCAGGATACCTTTCCTTCCTGGAATTATATGCTGTCCCATAACAGTACCACTATGACAGAAGCATTTCATGCCTTTTCCGAAAATGAAGACGGCACCTATGCCATCCTGAACTCCCTGAATCATTATGCATTAGGTTCTGTGGGACAATGGCTTTACAGTGATGTGGTTGGCATCAAACGGGATGACGCTTCTCCGGGGTACAAGCATTTTCTGCTGCAGCCCCGCATCCACAATTGTCTGTCCTTTGCAGAGGGCAGCTACGACAGCATCTATGGGACGATCTATAGTCGCTGGGAACTCACGGAAGAAGGAAAAGTGACATACACCTGCACCGTCCCTGCCAACACCTCAGCAACCTTGCTGCTGCCCATAGAGGGATTCGAAACACAGGAACTGGAGGCAGGCAGCTACTC
>CALZKI010000196.1 GCA_945787995.1 uncultured Lachnospiraceae bacterium
TCTTTGGTCTATCATTATTTTCAAATGAATAACAATCCTGAACACGTTGAAGAGAAGAGTAGGTTGTGGAAGATAACAGAGAGAGACTCCTGTGTGCTGAAAGAGTTTTTTTTGGAAGCAATTGAAAACTAACTCTGAGTGGCCCCAATCCGGTCCGGTGATTCCGTTATCATCTTAAGAGAGGTCCTGGTAAGTCGTTGATGCGCACAGGGCAAGCAGGGTGGAACCGCGTAGATTTTACGTCCCTTACATTACAGTAGTAGTGCAAGGGACTTTTTTCTTTGAAAGTATCATGAAAAAGTCCCAAGAGAAACCTTTTGCACTACATTTCAGGATTTGTATCCAGTGGAGTTTTTCCACAAAACTGAAAGAATGATTGTGCATGAAATCATTTTTTCGCAGATAGGACATAGTTCCATATATTTCAGGTAAAGGAGACAAAAAAGCTATGAAAATCACATTGAAAGACGGCTCTTGCAAGGAATATGCAAGTGCTATGAGCATCATTGACATCGCAAAAGACATCAGCGAAGGCCTGGCAAGAGTGGCTTGTGCCGGCGAGGTAGATGGCAAGGTGGAGGACTTAAGAACCATTCTTGATAAAGACTGTGAACTGAACATTATCACAGCCAATGATCCTGAAGGCCTGCATGTTATTCGCCATACAGCTTCTCATGTACTTGCTGAAGCTGTGAAAAATCTTTTCCCAAATGCAAAGGTTACCATCGGTCCTGCTATCGAGGACGGTTTCTATTATGACTTTGATGCGGAGCCTTTTTCCAGAGAAGATTTAGACAAGATCGAAGCTGAAATGAAGAAAATCATAAAAGAAGGTAAAGAAATCACAAGATTTACTCTTCCCAGAGAAGAAGCGATTAAGTTTATGCAGGAAAAAGGGGAGCCTTTCAAAGTAGAACTGATCGAAGATCTTCCGGAAGGAAGCGAGATTTCTTTCTACGATCAGGGTGGTTTTGTGGATCTCTGTGCCGGCCCTCACCTGATGAGCACAAAAGGAATCAAAGCCTACAAGCTGATTTCTTCTTCCATGGCTTACTGGAGAGGTGATTCCAATAAAGCCCGCCTGCAGAGAATTTACGGTACAGCATTTAATAAAAAAGAAGATCTGGCTGCGCATCTTGAAAAATTAGAGGATGCAAAACGGCGTGATCACAACAGACTCGGCCGTGAGATGGAACTTTTCACAACTGTGGATGTGATCGGTCAGGGACTTCCACTGTTCATGCCAAACGGTACGAAGATGATTATGAAGCTGCAGAGATGGATCGAAGATTTGGAAGATAAAGAGTGGGGATATGTTCGTACAAGAACACCTTTGATGGCAAAGAGTGACCTTTATAAGATTTCCGGTCACTGGGATCATTATAAGGAAGGCATGTTTGTGCTTGGTGATGAAGAGGTGGATAAGGAAGTGTTTGCGCTTCGTCCTATGACATGTCCGTTCCAGTATTATGTATACAAAAATTCCCAGAAATCCTACCGTGATCTGCCATACAGAATGTCCGAGACATCTACACTTTTCAGAAATGAAGATTCCGGTGAGATGCATGGCCTGACACGTGTTCGTCAATTCACGATTACAGAGGCTCATAACGTAATCCGTCCTGATCAGGCTGAAGAGGAAATCAGAAGCTGCTTACATCTGACACTGCATATTTTAAGAACGCTTGGTTTGCAGGACGATGTAACCTTCAGACTTTCCAAGTGGGATCCTAACAATAAGGCGAAATACCTGGGTGATGAAGAGTACTGGGAGAAAACGCAGGATGCTCTTCGCCAGGTTTTGATCGAAGAGAACCTGCCTTTCACAGAGGCAGAAGGTGAAGCTGCATTCTACGGTCCGAAGATTGATACACAGGCCAAGAACGTTTACGGTAAAGAAGATACCATGTGTACCGTACAGTTAGACTGTGCTATCGCAGAAAACTTTGATATGTATTATATCGATCAGAATGGTGAGAAGATTCGGCCTTACATCATCCACAGAACCTCTCTTGGCTGCTATGAGAGAACACTTGCATGGTTGATCGAACATTATGCAGGCAAATTCCCAACATGGATGTGTCCGGAACAGGTGCGCGTACTTCCTATTTCTGACAAATATCTGGATTATGCCGAGACAGTTCGCAAGGCTCTTGCAGCAGAAGGTGTTGATGTTACTGTTGATACTCGTTCCGAAAAGATCGGCTTTAAGATCCGTGAAGCAAGAATGGCGAAGCTTCCTTACATGCTGATCGTTGGTCAGAACGAGGAAGAAGCAGGTCTTGTATCGGTAAGAAGCCGTTTTGCAGGTGACGAAGGTCAGAAGCCTCTTGCTGAGTTTGTTGCACAGATCGTTGAAGAAATCAAAAACAAAACAATTCGCGAAGAAGAGCAGCAGGAACAATAATCGGAAATGAAGTGAATATTTCAAACTTGGTCTGAATATACTTACAATGAAGTGCATTTGTACTTTGGTGCAAAATGAAGTTCATATGTACTTTGATATGATACAGAGTGATTTTGTACTTTAATAAATAACAAAGTACCTTTGTGCTTCGGAACAAAAAGAAATTTCTTTTGGAGGTATATGATGGCTGAATTGAAATGTACTGTTGAGACATGCTGTTTCAATTCCAATCATAATTGCTGTAAGGGCGATATCATGGTTGGTGGGAAGCATGCCATGAAGAGTGATGATACCTGTTGTGAATCTTTCTGTGATCATAAGAGAGATTCTTTCAAGAATGCTACGGAGCATCCCAGTAAGACAATCGGTATCGATTGCGAAGCAGATAACTGCAAGTATAACAACAACTACCGTTGCGTTGCAGAACGTGTGGAAATCAGAGGTAACTCTGCTTGCACATGCAAAGAGACTGCCTGCGCAACCTTCCGATCAAACTGTAATTGCTAGATTGTTTCGCTTTTGGTAAGTTATCAAGTATTTTGCAGCCGCAAGTCTGTGAATACCTTTGCGTTACAGAATGATTTTGACCAAGCCTCCCTCTTTCGGAGGCTTGGATTTTGTGTGCCCCGAAGGAAAAGGGGATGTAGTGATTACTGCGTACTCGAAAGGAAAATGGGGTAGTGGTTACTGCGTACTCGAAAGGAAAATGGTGGTAGTGGTTATTGCGTACAGATTTTTGGTAATAGAAATTGGTATATGAATATATATGAATAGATTAAGTATGAAGAGTTATTTCGATAAAAAAAGGAAAAACAGACCGGTACATATGCGGAAACTTGGTATCAATAAGGGCTTGCTTGCGGCAATACTTCTTGTAGCCATGCTGGCTATGTCCGCCTGCGGAAGCAATGAAAATGAGAGGGTGCTGTCGGCAGCCGATCTGGTGGAAGC
>CALZKI010000197.1 GCA_945787995.1 uncultured Lachnospiraceae bacterium
ATGTTGGCGGCCTTTGCCGACACCAACGGCTTGTACCGTTCCATCAACTCATTGGTACTGGCACGGTCTCCCTGTCTGCTTTTTTCAATCAATTCTTCGTCGGATAATCTGTTATCGTTCATGAATTATTATTTGCATCCTCTTTTTACTACAAAACGCCTCGGTCGATAATTGTACTCACACCTGTATTCTAAATACTATTCTTTCCTTGTTATGTCAAAGGGACACTCCTTATGGCAATGGGCTATGGACAGGACAAAAGGAGCGTCCCTACGCGTTTCTCTGTCTCACAATTTCAAATGCCAATACCCCTGCTGCCACCGATGCATTCAGGGAGTCGATATCCCCTTTCATGGGAATAGATGCTACGAAATCACATTTGTCTTTCACAAGGCGTCCCACACCGCTTCCTTCGTTGCCGATTACCAGACCGATTGGGCCTGTCAGGTTCAGTTTGTACATGGTCTCACCGCCCATATCTGCACAGACAAACCAGATTCCTTCCTTTTTCAGTTCCTCGATGGTCTGGGCCAGGTTCGTCACTTTCGCCACAGGGGTGTAGGCGAGTGCACCCGCGGAAGCCTTGGCTACGGTAGCTGTCAGTCCCACCGCACGATTTTTGGGAATGATAACGCCATGGGCACCAGCCAGATTGGCGGTACGAATAATTGCTCCTAAATTATGCGGGTCTTCTATGTTATCCAATATGAAGATAAAAGGATCTTCTCCTTTTTCCCTTGCTTTTGCAAGAATATCTTCTACCTCTGCATACTCATATGCTGCTCCGTAAGCGATAACGCCCTGGTGTTTTCCTGTTTCGGACAACTGATCCAAACGGTCTCTGGTGACGTATTTGATCAGTACGTTATGCTTTTTGGCTTCTCTTTTAATGGTCATGATCGGTCCATCCTGACAGCCGTCCAGCATAAAAATCTTATCAATAGGTTTCCCGCTGCGAAATGCCTCGATTACTGCATTTCTGCCTTCTATTCTGAATTCGTTCTGTTCCATCATTCTACTCTGATTCCTGTTCTATCTATACTGATACCTATTCTAACTATACTGATACCTGTTCTACCTATACTAATAACTGTTCTAACTATACTAATAACTGTTCTAACTATAATACTATTTCTTGTTCTATATTTTATAATGAATTCCATTGTTTATAATTCTATTGTTTAGAATTATATTGTTTAGAATTCTGTTTGATAACCTTTTTGATATCCATCACAGTTCCAATCCTATAGTATCCAGAGCCTTCTTAATCAGCATCACTGCCCGATCCAAGTCTCCCTGCAGATACAGGTATCCCATCACTGCCTCAAAACCGGTTGCTTTTCGGTAGTCTACGATGGATGCATTTTTTGCTGAAGTGCCTGATTTGGCATTTCTTCCACGATGAAAAACCGCGGTTTCTTCCTCTGTCAGTTCCGGCTCCAGTGCTTCGATCATGCGAGCCTGCGTTGCCGCGTTGACATATTTGACCGTAGCCTTATGAAGTTCCTTCGGGGAACGATTGGCCCGTTCAACCACCACCGTCCTGATAATCAGGTCATACACTGCATCTCCTATATAGGCCAATGTCAACGGTGACTCAAAACGGATGTCCTTAATGGAACAATCGAAGCTGGATTCCAGAAGTTGCCTGAATTCACTCATACTTTTATACTCTCTCCCAAACCACGCCTTCTCTTGTATCTTTGATGGCGATGCCTTTTTCCAGAAGTTCGTTTCTGATTGCATCTGCTTTTGCAAAATCCTTTTCTTTCTTCGCCTGGGCACGTTTTGCAATCATTTCCTCAACATATGCTGTCAGCTCATTGTCTGCACCATTGGTCTCCTGCTCGCTTGCTTTTTCATCTGCCGCTGAAAGCAAGCCCAGTGAAAGAACCTGATCAAAGTCTTCTACCAATTTGCGCTTTGTTGCATCGTTTGTATCTGCTTTCAACAGATCGTACAACACCGTAATTGCCATGGAAGTATTCACATCATTGCAAAGTGCATCTTCAAATTTCAAACGGAATGCATCATACACCTGCTTATCCACTTCGCCATCATTTTTCAGAGAGCGTGTTTTGCGAGCAAGCTTATCGTAGGTTTTTACCATCTGATCCAGAACTTCATAGGAAAATTCCAATGGTTTACGGTAATGGGACTGGAGGCAGAACATGCGGTAAACAAGTGGATTGTAGCCTTTTTCTTCCAACAGGGACACAGTCAGGAAATCCCCTTTAGACTTACTCATTTTGCCGGACTTATCGTTCAGATGATGTACATGGAACCAGTAGTTGCACCATTTATGTCCCAAATAGGATTCGGACTGGGCGATTTCATTTGTGTGATGAGGGAAAATGTTATCTACCCCACCGCAGTGAATATCCATGTATTCGCCCAGATGTTTCATACTGATGCAGGAGCACTCAATGTGCCAGCCCGGGTAACCAACGCCCCATGGGCTATCCCATTTTAACGCCTGGTCTTCAAATTTAGATTTGGTGAACCAAAGCACAAAGTCATTCTTGTTGCGTTTGTTGGTATCTTCCTCTACATCATCACGCACACCAACCAACAGTTCCTTTTCACTCTGGGAAGAAAATACATAGTAGTCATTTAATTTGGAGGTATCGAAGTATACGTTGCCGCCTGCTTGGTACGCATAGCCTTTTTCCAAAAGCACTGTAATCATGTTGATGAACTCATCAATACAGTTTGTAGCCGGTTCTACCACGTCAGGGGTCTTGATATTCAGTTTTGCGCAATCTGCAAAAAAGGCGTCTGTGTAGAACTTTGCCACTTCCATCACAGTCTTATGCTCACGCTTGGCACCTTTTAGCATCTTATCCTCACCTGTATCAGCGTCGGAAGAAAGGTGTCCTACATCAGTGATGTTCATGACACGCTTTACATCATACCCTACAAAACGAAGACTTTTCTCCAGCACATCCTCCATGATATAGCTGCGCAGGTTACCAATATGTGCAAAATGATACACGGTAGGTCCGCAGGTATACATGGCAATTTTGCCGTCTTCATTTGGTTTGATGGTTTCCACCTGCTTGGTCAGGGTGTTATAAATTTTGAATTTGTTTTCCATGGTTGTTCTCCTCTCCACTAGGTTGTCTCTAAGGGTTTATTGCGGAAACCTTCAGTTTTTGCTCATTTCCGCAAATTTTTTCTTTTCTCTGGCCGTCTTTCCCGGGGTTTTGTTGCGGAATTCTTTTGGTCTTGCTCATTTCCGCAAATTCTTCACAATATTTTCCAGTTCAATAACTCGGTTTATAAGCTCGGCATTTTCTTTTTGTAAGATAGCAATATCCTCTTTAACCGGGTCCGG
>CALZKI010000198.1 GCA_945787995.1 uncultured Lachnospiraceae bacterium
CCAGTCTCTTGGTCAGCATGCGAATGGTGATGTTGGAACGAACCTGCTCCATATAATGGTTCATATGTCTGGTCCAGATATAGAGAATGTTATTCTGTACAATGGAAAAGCCTCTGGAAAGCATTGCGAATCCAAAATTCATCTCATCATTTCGAATAGGAACATACACATATGCTCCCGGCGTTTCACTGCCTTCAGAAGGCAGAAAAATTGCCTCTTTTGTGGGAATTTTGGACTTTCCCAGGTCCTTACCATCATATAGGGAGCAAACCACTTCCATTTCTTCCGGGTAGCCAACCTCTTTCATCTTTTCAGTTCCAAGCTCCGTCATGTGGAAAAAGTCAGGGTGCAGCGCAACCACCACTCTGTTGCCCTCTAACCAGTTGGACTCTCCCAAAAACCTTGTCAAACTGTATTTTAAACCTTCAGCGGTATCACTATGTCGCACGGAAATATACATCCGTCTGAAATGCTGATCACAAGAAAAACCATCTATTTGTCGTCCGCTGCTTCTCCTGCGGATCTTTCTTTGCTCCGCTTTTGCTGGGTCAAATCTACATCCGCAGCTACCACCGCATACCATACTGGTTTCCATTTCTTCCCCGGAAGAAACTTCTTTTCCTTCCATCTTCCGAAGAAGTTTTTCCATACATTTAGAGCCCATCTTCACCCATTCCCGATTCACAGAGGTGATAACAGGCTGATATTCCTGACCGTCTTTGATACAGTCAAATCCGGTAATTTTGATATCCTCAGGGATTCTGAAACCATGCTCCTTCAACCAATCGCACAAACCGATCGCCATACTGTCGTTTGCACAGATAATGGCTTCCGGCATTTTAGGATGTGACAGACACCATTTCTGCAGCTCTTCCACTGCCCTTGCACCGGAAAAATCTCCTATCAGGATATTCTCTTCCGGAATTGTGACACCGCATTCTTTGGCAACATCAAGAACTGCTTTCTTTCTGATTTCTTCCCCGGAATGACCTTTGATACCACCCATATACAGGATGTCTTTTACCTTATGATCAACCATCATGTGTCTGGCAAGTTCATGCATCCCGGAATAATCATCCGATCCAAGATAGTCTACTCCATCCATTTTGTATTCCAGACACATGGTAGGAATGCGGGTCTTTGCAAACATTTCCTGAATATATTCCGTTTCAAAATGCGAATTTAAAGAATTGCCCAGGGCAATCGCTGCATCAAAATCCCTCAAATCCGGCAAGGTAAAGATATTGAATTCTTTTTTCTTCACCTCATCTATTTCTGTATTAACAGAATAGTCCACAAAAGCAAATACATCCATGTCTGCAAGAGCAGCTTCCTGTCTAACACCATGGCCTATTTCCATTAAACAGTCATTTCCCCATCCATTTGCAAAAATGGCAACTCTTTTTCTACTCATAGTGCCCCCATAGTTGAACCGTCAAGTGCAAATAATACAGATTTATTCTAATGTTTTACCGATACCAAAGTCAACATTTTACCCGATGGTTCATAATTTCTCACAATTTCTGATAACTATCGCAAATATTGATAATGTAATCTATTCAGAGCCATGCGAATTCATACAAATCAGACCGGGTAAGCTATATGTCATAGATATGATTTTCGTATATTTATAATCGAGAAAAGAGAACATTTCCGACGATCGGAAATGTTCCCCTTAAGCTTACTTCATTCTCATCATGACCACACTATGAGGTGGTAATGTTATTTTTAGCCCGCCATCTTCCATGGCAAATCCTTCAAATCTCTTTTCTGTGATTTTCTCTTCTTCTCTGAAATCATTAAAGGCACGAATGTCAGAAGCCGTAACAATGGTTGCTTCTATTACTTCATATTCTTTTTCAGAGCAGGTATCCACATCCACTGTTACCTCCTCGGTCATGCTTGCATTGCTCATCGTAACGGTAACAACGCCGTCTTTTACAGAAGAAGATGCAGAAACTACAGGCACTTTCCAGTCCTCAGGACCTTCCGTTTTATTATTTACCAACATAGTCGGAAGATAATTTGCACCCTGATGATGCTTGTACTGTCTGAAAACATAGAAGGTAGGCGTCTTCACCATATCGGGACCTTCTGTCAGAACCACTGCCTGCAGCACATTAACCATCTGTGCAATACATGCCATCTTCACACGGTCACTATTGCGATTGAATATATCCATTGTGATACCTGCGATCAGTGCATCCCTGATGGTGCTCTGCTGATATAAGAAGCCGGGATTGGTAC
The DNA here is from genome assembly GCA_945787995.1 of uncultured Lachnospiraceae bacterium. Classification (GTDB taxonomy): domain Bacteria; phylum Bacillota; class Clostridia; order Lachnospirales; family Lachnospiraceae; genus Acetatifactor. Next base: position 2,248 of record CALZKI010000198.1, read on the forward strand.
CGGGTTCCACATCGTACCAGCCACCCCATTCATCTACACAAAGGGCGATTTTTCCTTCCGGATCATATTTATCAAGCACCACTCTGTTCTTGTTGATGATACGTTCCATGATGCCGGCTTTATGCAGAGCCTTGTACCACAACTCATCCGGGTATGTAGTCGCACTTCCTTTTTCCTGCCAATTTTCAGGAACAACATAGTGATGAATGGTGATGTAATCCATAAAACCGTGCTCAAAAGCCGGCGTATCTTCATAGCAGGCATCCAGCACTACTTCCGTCCATTTTGTATCTTCCGTACCCGGTCCCACACATATTTTCTTAATTGGGTTTTCAGGGTCATAGTTTCTGATAAAGGTAGCGTAGTGTCTGTACAGATCCGCATAGTATGCCGGACGCATATGTCCGCCGCATCCCCAGGATTCATTACCCACTGCAAAATAATCTACCTTCCAGGGCTTCTCACGACCGTTTTTCTTACGAAGATCAGTCATAGGGGATTCCCCTGTGCCTGTCATATATTCCACCCACTCTGCGGTTTCCTTTGCTGTACCGGTTCCCAGGTTACCATTCACGTAGGATTTACAGCCCAGCAATTCGCATAATCTCATAAACTCGTGGGTACCAAAGCTGTTATCTTCTGTTACACCGCCCCAGCTATTGTTCACTAATTTCTTACGCTGGTCTTTCGGTCCGATACCATCCATCCAATGATATTCATCTGCAAAGCATCCTCCGGGCCAACGCAGAACCGGCACCTGAATTTCTTTCAGAGCCTCCAATACATCATTTCTGATACCGTCGGTATTAGGGATCGGTGAATCCTCTCCAACATACAGTCCTTCATAAATACCGCGTCCCAAATGCTCACTAAAATGCCCGTAAATATCCGGATTGATATAGCTTCCGGGTTTCGTTGTTTCAATAATCAGTTTCATTGCTATCTACCCTTTCTCTTGATCCGTGGGGACGGGGAAAATGGTTTTTCCTGTCCTCCCCCTGATTATTATTGTATCAGCCCTATGTGAAAAAGCAATCTTTTTTCCC
>CALZKI010000199.1 GCA_945787995.1 uncultured Lachnospiraceae bacterium
ATAGATTCTTATTATTTAGAATAGATTCATAATATTTTGAATAGATCCTTATTATTTAGTACAAATTCATAATCTTTTTTACTGCACCAACGGATACTTATCTGTTAATGTCTGGACGATTGCTCTTGCTTTCGGAATGCCTGTTTCGCCTTCCTTCACTACGTATGCAATTGCCTCGGCAATCTGATCCATATCCTCTGTGTTCATACCGCGAGAAGTAACTGCTGCTGTACCAAGACGGATACCGCTTGTTACAAACGCAGATTTAGGATCGTTAGGAATTGTATTCTTATTGGCTGTGATATGTGCTTCATCCAACAGTTTTTCTACTGCTTTACCTGTTAAGTCGAAGTTTGTAAGGTCCATTAACATCAGATGATTGTCTGTACCACCGGACACAATCTTGATGCCACGGCTGATTAAGCCTTTGCAAAGTGCCTGTGCATTATCAACAATGCCCTGCGCATATTCTTTAAATGCAGGCTCCAAAGCTTCTTTGAAGCATACTGCTTTACCTGCGATGACATGCATCAGAGGGCCACCCTGAATGCCCGGGAAAATAGCTTTGTTGAAATTGTATTTGTCAGCTGCTTCCTGGTTACAAAGGATCAAACCGCCACGAGGACCACGAAGTGTTTTATGTGTTGTAGTAGTCACTACATCCGCATAAGGAATCGGGCTTGGATGCACGCCTGCTGCCACAAGACCAGCAATATGTGCCATATCTACCATCAGAACTGCACCTACTTCGTCGGCAATCTCTCTGAATTTCTTAAAGTCAATTGTTCTTGCATATGCGGAAGCACCTGCAACAATCATTTTAGGCTTGCACTCTAAAGCGATTCTTCTTACTTCGTCATAATCGATGAAGCCCTCATCGTTAACGCCATAAGGAACACAGTTGAAATATTTACCGGACATATTAACCGGTGAACCATGTGACAAATGTCCACCCTGATCCAGATTCATTCCCATAAATGTATCGCCGGGCTCCAGAATTGCGAAGAACACTGCCATGTTAGCCTGTGCACCGGAGTGAGGCTGTACGTTAGCATAGTCGCAACCAAAAAGCTTTTTGGCGCGCTCTCTTGCCAGATCCTCAACTACGTCTACGCAGCCGCATCCACCGTAATATCTTTTTCCCGGATATCCTTCTGCATACTTATTTGTTAAGGGACTTCCCATTGCAGCCATAACTGCTTTGCTTACCCAGTTCTCGGAAGCAATCAGCTCGATGTGGCTGTTCTGGCGCTCCTGCTCAGCAACGATGGCTTCTGCGATTTCGGGGTCAACGTTTCTTACTTCATCCAATGAATACATATCAATAAACCAAACCTTTCTTTTTACTTTAGCACAGTATAACACTAGTGTGTGAAATAGGCAACTACGTTACGCCATCAAATATTCGCACTTTCGATAGGTAATAATTGTTATTCTTTTCCCCCATCTCATTATTGCATAAAGACTATCTATCAGATATGATGGTAATGCATAAATGATATGTAATGAAAAGTTGCGAATGTTGACTAAAGACAACTCGTATAATTTACCACATACAGATAAGAGGTGCACCATGCATTATATCATCATCAATCCCGCTTCCCGGTCCGGTAAGGGAATTGAGATTTGGAAAGAATTGGAACCCATCATGACGGAAAGAGGTGTGAAACATCATACTATCTATTCCAGCTATCCGGGTCATATTTATGAAATTGTACATAAGCTGTGTGAAAAGCTAAACGAAAACCCTTCCTTGGTTTTGAAAATCATTGTGCTTGGTGGTGATGGCACTATTAATGAAGCCTTGCAGGGAGTTACCGATTTCTCACGGGTGCTGTTAGGCTATATTCCTACCGGTTCCAGCAATGACCTGGCACGTGACCTTGGGTATCCCGATGATCCCAAGAAATTACTGGATATTATTTTGGAAGGTAAAGCCAAAAGAACAATGGACATGGGTGTACTTACCTATCACAATATCAAAGAGTCTGTTTCATATGGCAACCAGGATATTATCTGTGAAAACTGCAATGCCTCTCAGGATTCTGCGAATCCGGACGCACCCGACTCGTTGCATACTTTAGAATCATGTGGCAATCACCCCCTGGCCACCCGCCGCTTTCTTACAAGCTGTGGTATGGGATTTGATGCTGCTGTGTGCGAAGAAGTTGGCAGAACCACAACCAAAAAAATTTGGAATCAACTGGGCTTTGGAAAACTAACCTATCTGAACGTGGCGTTGCAGCAGATCATCGGTGCCAAATCCATTCCGGTGGATATGTTCCTGGATGATAAGGAACCGATTCATTTAAATCGTTTCCTGTTTATTGCAGTTATGAACCATCGTTACGAAGGCGGTGGGTTCAAATTCTGTCCCGATGCTATCGACAATGATAACCTTCTGGATTTATGTGTTGTCGGTGACTTACCAAAGTACAAAATGCTTATGGCTATCCCTACTGCATTCAAAGGCAACCATTTCAAATTCAAAAATATTGATGCCTATCGTGCTTCCAGGATTCGTATGAAAACAGAAGCACCCTTGTGGATTCATACAGATGGTGAAGTATACTATCAAAGCGATGATATAGAAATTTCCGTTGTTCCGTCTGTGATCCGGTTTCTGGCTTAAGATTTCCGGCATTCTCTCTGCGATCCGGTTTCTGGCTTGAACAGAAATATGACTTATATTTCGAAATTTCGTATTCATTATTCTAAAAAATGCAGTATGAAAACAAGTCATACTGCATTCGTTTATGTACAGGATGAAATTTTCTCATACTGCGTTACTTTGTGTATAGATACTCCTTGTACGCCGCAAATGCAGAGGGGACTGCGTAAGTCTCCTTTGCTTCTTTTTTGTCTACAAATAGGTAACCGGCTGCTTCTCCGCTTTTTGTCAAAGCAGACAATTCATCCACGCGCACTTTATACGCTATCATATGCCATTCTTTATGGGTAAAGATATGCTTCGAATCGGATAATCTCTCAATTCTGATTGTTTCCATTCCCATCCTCTTCAGATAGGAAACAACCTGCTTTTCGTTCTTATGCCCTTTGATATTGGGAAGCTCGTACAGACCGGCAAGCAGTCCTTTTTCAGGTCGCTTATGAAGCGCTATCTTCTCTTCATCCTGCAGGATAAGTACCGTTAATTCTTCTACTGTTCTCTGCTTTTTGGGGGACTTAACAGGATAGTTCTGTTCTGTTTTCAACGCATGGGCTTTGCATAATTTT
>CALZKI010000200.1 GCA_945787995.1 uncultured Lachnospiraceae bacterium
GTTGACATGACACAGGCTGATACAAAGAACGCAGCTTATCCTGTATAATTTGTAAAAATTCAACAAAAAGAAAACAAAGGCGTTTTGCTGGTAATAGCAAGGCGCCTTTTTGCGTTATAGGAAATATCTATAACGTAAAAATGCTCCGCAAGGATGCGTACGCTTTTGCAGTGGAATAATGTCGCTAAACGTACCTGGGCGACTTGACGGAGACACAGAAAAAGCACTATAATAACATGTGTTATCAGTGAATGGCGGTTATGACATCCCGATGATTTCGGGACGAAAAATCAAAAAGGAATATACAGGGGGTACATTATGCCGAGAAAAGAGACTATTACAAAGGTTGCTATTGTGGATGCTGCGTTTGCACTTTGCTTGGAAGAAGGACTTTCTGAGGTGACTGCCAGAAAACTGGCGGCCAAGGCAGGATGCTCCACACAGCCTATTTTCCGTGTATATAAGAGTATGGAGGATTTGCATAGAGATCTGTTTTCCAAAGGAGTAAGATTTTTCTCGGAGTATTATGATAGGTTCCCACGAAACTGCGAAGTGCCCTTTGTGGACCTGGGGCTGGCCTATATCAGCTTTGCGGGAAAATACCCGCATATCTTCAGAATGCTTTTTCTGTCTGAAAATCGGTTTGGAAAGAGCTTTTATGAAGTATTGAACGGCAATCAGGCAGTGATGAAGGAAGTGACCAAGGCATCCAATGCAGGATGCCAGAATCCTCAGCAGCTGTTTATGAAGATGTGGATATTCATTCATGGCTCTGCCTGTATGTCGCTGACCGGAGATTATGATCTGAACGAGCATGAGACAGAAAATCTGCTGGTGGAATCCTATGGTGCATTTGTATCGTAATCTGTTGATTTCAGTCGAAGAAAACGACCGCTTCTATCAGTGGCAAGTGAAGAAACAAACCAGTATCAGAAAGGCATAGAACGTTGGAGCAGAAGAAGGATATTATTTCCCGAATCAATGAGAATTATGGGAGAATGAGTAAAGGGCAAAAAAATATAGCGACTTATATATCCGAGCATTATGATCAGGCAGTTTTTATGACTGCAGCAAAGCTGGGAGAAACGGTAGGCGTAAGCGAATCCACGGTAGTTCGTTTTGCTGCTTTTATCGGCTATGCAGGGTATCCTGAGTTTCAGATGGATCTGGTTGCATGGGTACAGGATCGCATGAATTCTGTACAGCAGATCGGAAAGAAGTATGAGGGGAATTCCCAGTCTGAAATAGTGAATTCCGTGATTAGTGCAGATATTGAGAAACTGCAGCATACCCTTACCAATCTGGATGTGGCGGCCTTTGAATCTGCGGCTGACATCTTGATTTCTGCGAAACATGTGTATGTGGTGGGTGTGAGAAGCTGTGCTCCTTTGGCAGCTTTTCTGACATTTTACCTGCAGCAGATTCGTGGAGATGTGATTCAGGTGACAACCACCAATGTAAGTGAGATGTTCGAGCAGATGATTCGTATCGACGGTGATGATGCTATCGTCGGTATCAGCTTTCCCAGATATTCCATGAGAACCCTGAAGGCAATCGAGTTTGCAAACGATAGAAATGCCAAGGTGATTACCATTACAGATACCATTCATTCACCAATGAATCTGTATTCCTCCTGCAATCTGCTTGCGAGAAGTGACATGGTATCCATTGTAGATTCCCTGGTAGCGCCACTGAGTGTTATCAATGCTTTGGTAGTTGCTCTGTGCCTGAAGGTTCCGGAACAGGTGAAGCAGCATTTGAAGGATTTGGAATACACCTGGAATAACTACCAGGTATATTTGAATGACGAGATAAACTTCATTGGAGATGCACCTGACCTGGATGCACCGCTTTGGAAGAAGGAAGAATAGGTCTGACAGAGATAAGAACAGGTCTGACAGTGCATATATCGAAAGAAACATAGATGATTAGCAGACAGGTGAGGAATACTATGGGCAGGGTTATCGTAATAGGTGGTGGTGCCGCCGGAATGATGGCTGCGGTCGCTGCGGCAGAGCAGGGACATCATGTGATTTTGCTGGAAAAGAATGAAAAGTTAGGAAAAAAAATATATATTACCGGAAAAGGGCGTTGCAACGTAACCAATGATTGTGATATGGAAGAACTGTTTGACAATGTAGTCACGAACAGCAAATTCCTGTACAGCGCTTTCTACACCTTTGACAATCAGCGTATGAAGGAATATCTGGAAGAAGACGGCTGTCGTCTCAAGGTGGAGCGGGGCAATCGTGTGTTCCCTGTTTCCGATCATGCTTCGGATGTGATTGGTGCTTTGAAAAGACGCATGAATCGTCTGGGTGTGCAGGTTTTCCTGAACACGGAAGTGAAGGAAATACTGAAAGCAGACGGAGAAGACAGAGTTGCCGGTGTGCTTCTGACAAATGGTAAAAAGGAGTCCGCCGATGCTGTTATTCTTGCAGGCGGTGGATTATCTTATCCTACCACAGGCTCCAATGGCTCCGGCATCCGGTTGGCAGAAAAATTGGGACATACCGTATCCAAATGTGTGCCTGCCCTGGTTCCTTTGGAAACGGCAGAGGAGTTCTGTAAAGAAATGCAGGGATTGTCCCTGAAAAATGTGGCTATGGAGATGAAAAAAGGAAAGAAAACGCTTTATTCCGGTTTCGGAGAAATGATGTTTACCCATTTTGGAGTCACCGGCCCCCTGGTGCTTAGTGCCAGCAGTTTTCTGCCAAAGGAGTTTGAACCGGGAGAAATCAAGCTGTATCTTGATTTGAAGCCGGCTCTTTCTACGGAACTACTGGATAAGCGTATCCTGCGTGACTTTGAGGAAATTCAGAACCGTCAGTTGAAAAACGGTCTGGACAAGTTGCTGCCCACAAAAATGATTCCGGTGGTGCTAAAGTTGTCCGGGCTTAACGTGGAGAAGAAAATAAATACCGTCTCAAAAGAAGAGAGGCTTAGCTTGGTTCATCTTTTGAAATGCATGGAACTTACTGTAAAAGGCACCCGAGGTTTTAACGAGGCCATTATCACAAAGGGTGGAATCAAGGTAAAGGAAGTGAATCCTTCTACCATGGAATCGAAACTGGTATCGGGGCTGTATCTGGTTGGTGAGATGCTGGATCTGGATGCCTTAACAGGCGGATTCAATTTACAGATTGCCTGGTCCACAGGGTATCTGGCAGGGCTAAACATTAAGTAAACCATAGAGTTTTATGTGACTTCTT
>CALZKI010000201.1 GCA_945787995.1 uncultured Lachnospiraceae bacterium
ATGGCAAAGGGCGATGACCGTGGCAAAAGAAGCGTCCCCGCAGCGTCGATGCCCGGGAGGTGATATGGAAGTGTGCGAGAATAAGAAAAAATACCGTTTGCGAGAAGCAACGGCAGAAGATATGATGTTATATTTTGAGTGGGTCAATGACCCGGTGGTGAGACAGAATTCTTTCCAAACAGGGACCATCGATTTGGCCACCCATGAGGCGTGGTTTGCAGGAAAATTGGAGGATGCAGCCTGCCTGATGTATGTGCTTACAGATGGCATCACAGATTTCGGGCAGGTTCGGGGTCAGATCTGTGCCGGCAGGATTGAAATAAGCTATAGCATCGCAAAAGAACATCGGGGCAAAGGTCTTGCGAGGATAATGCTTGCACTTTTTGCCAAGGCCTGTACAGCACTTTTTTCCGACAATGAAACGGATATGGATGTGTGTCCTTCAAGCCCGGGAAAAAAGGAAAAGCCAATGAAACCGGCTGACCGTATGATACTTTACGCAGAGGTAAAGAAAGAAAACCCTGCCAGCGGAAAGGTTTTTGAAGGTCTTGGCTATGGGAAAACGGAAACAGAAGATATTTTTGTATATACAAAAGAATTGTAAGAAATAAGTTGTGTTTCATGCATATGTGATGAAACTAACAGTAGCAGAAACGAGGAACAAAATGTCCAAATTATTTGAAAAGATTAACAGTGGCGGAGTATATGTGATTGCAGAAATGAGTGCCAACCATGCCGGAAAACTGGAAAATGCATTGGCTCTGATTGAAGAAGCGAGAAAGGCAGGAGCGGACTGCCTGAAGATTCAGACTTATACAGCAGATACCATTACCATCGATTGTGATAACGAGTATTTCAGGATTCATGGCGGACTATGGGATGGCTATAAACTGCATGATTTATATAAAGATGCATTCACCCCCTGGGAATGGCATGCACAGTTGAAAGAAGCATGTGAAGCAGCCGGTATGGACTTTTTGTCCACACCCTTTGATAGAACAGCAACCGATTTTCTGAATGATCTGGGTGTTACAGCCTATAAAATTGCCAGCTTTGAATTGGTAGACATTCCGTTGATCGAGTATGTGGCTTCCAAAGGAAAACCCATGATTATCAGCTGCGGCATGTCCACAGAAGAAGAAATTCGGGATGCATTGGATGCCTGCTATCGTGTGGGCAATCAACAGGTGGTTCTGTTAAAATGCTGCAGTGAATATCCGGCCAACTGGAAGGATATGCACATCGCCAATATTCCGGACATGAGAGAAAAATTCCGGGTGCCTGTTGGTCTCAGCGATCACAGCGCAGGAGATATTGCTGCCATTGTGGCAGTCAGTATGGGAGCATGTGTGGTAGAGAAGCATATGTGCTTATCCAGAAATATTCCCAATCCGGATGCGGCTTTCAGTATGGAGCCTGCAGAGTTTAAGAAAATGGTAGACGACATTCGAGATGCTTTGGAGATAAAAGGGAGCGTGCAGTATGGTCCCACAGAAAAAGAAGAGGATAATCTGAAGTTTCGCAGGAGTCTGTTTGCGGTAAAAGAAATTCACGCGGGAGATACCTTTACGGAAGAGAATGTAAGGAGCATCAGACCCAGCAACGGACTAAAGCCCATCTATTTGAAGGAACTTCTGGGGAAGAAAGCAAAAAGAGACATTCCTTACGGGATGCCTATTTTGGAAGAGGATTTGTAACATAAAACGGGGGATTACAACATGCAGTCAAAGGCTGGCAGCACAGTGATAAGAACAGAACAATATCAATACAGAAACTGTCCCATTCCGGGTGGCGGATATGTGACGGGATTTATCTTCCACCCATATGAGAAGGATGTTTTCTATATCCGAACCGATATTGGCGGAACCTATAAATTTCACAGAGACGAAATGAGATGGGAAAGCCTGATCAAACATGTAACCATGGAGGATTTGAGCGAGACGTATCCGATCGCATTGGCGCTGGACGATAACCGGCCGGACAAGCTTTACATCATGTCTGGTGTGAATGCCAATCCGCACGGTATATTATCTGTTTCTGAAGATGGAGGCGTTACTTTTACCCGCTATGAAGTCCCCATGCATGTACATGGTAATCTGAATGGACGTGGAACAGGATTTCGTTTGATTGTTGATAAGAAAGATGATCAGACGCTTTGGTTTGCCAGCCAGGATTCCGGCTTATGGAAGAGTGCTGATGGGGGAAAAACCTGGCAGAATATTCCGGCTATGAAGGAACAGTATCTGACCCTTGTGGGGCAGACAAAGGACGGTTCGGCATTGTTTGTGGGCGGTGCAGGTGTGACAACTGTGCAGGGTGAACATATGCGAGGTCATAGTCTGTACGTGTCCTATGATCAGGGGGAAACCTTTGAAAAACTCTGGCAGCCTGAGGATCGGGAAGAAGAGGGCGTAAAGCTGGCAGGTCGCATTGCACAGCGCTACGTGCTGGATGATGAGTATCTCTATGTGACATATTCGGTCATGGGCAGAAATGCTTACGTATATGAACTGGGCTACAGCTGCGACGGAGGCAGCGTAATCGGTGGGAAAGTGGTTCGTTATCCACTGCAATCTGATGGTAAAATCGGATTCGGTGAAGATATTACCCCGGATGAAGGTATTACCACCGGTGAAAGTACTACTACCGGTGAAGGCATTACTTTAGGTGAAAAAGTTATTTCTGGTGGCAGAACCAATGCTTTTCTGGAATATGGCTTTTCCGGTATTTCTGTTGTGCCAAAGCACCCCGGCTGGGTGGTTGTATCTACCATCAGCAAAGAGGATGGAGACTGTATTTACCGTTCCAAGGATTTTGGGGAGACCTGGGAATGCATTTTGTATGACCTGGAAATTGGCACCATGGCTTTTCGGACAGAGTATATGAAACCAAAATATAATGGAAATCATAACCTGATACACTGGCTCACAGATATTAAGGTAAATCCTTTTGATCCGAATGAATTGTGGTTCAACACGGGTACAGGCGTGTTCCGTTCCAAAAATCTGACAGAAGAGCAGGTGGTCTTTGAGGATTGGAGTGATGGAATCGAAGAAACCGTACACCTGAATGTGTATGGACTTCCGGCCGGAGAGGTGCAGGTTTTGGACATTGTTGGCGATTTGGGCGGTTTTGCATTTCATGACCTGAATACCCCTTGTGACAATTCTTTTGCAGATGAA
>CALZKI010000202.1 GCA_945787995.1 uncultured Lachnospiraceae bacterium
GTGAAGTAAAAGAACGATTGAAAATAGAATTGAAGGAACCAAAGCAGTATAAAGTCATCATGTGGAATGATGACTTTACTTCTATGGATTTCGTAGTGGATGTTTTGGTTACTATTTTTCACAAAGATGAAATGACTGCACAGACTCTGATGCTGGACGTGCATCAGAAGGGGCAGGCAGTGGTAGGAAAATATTCATATGATATAGCAGCCACGAAGGTTGCTATGGCCTTAAATCGTGCAAAGGCAGAAGGTTTTCCTTTTAGAATGACGTTGGAGGAAGCCTAGATGAATTTGTCAAAAGAAATGCTTATTTGTATGAATCAGGCGGTTGAATATGCTGTGAGTGAACAGTATGAGTATGTGACCCCGGAGATGCTTCTGCTCATGTTGTGTGAGAACGATTCTTTTCGATATGTTGTGGAAGAATGTGGTGGCAATATTCCCAGATTGAAAAGGGACTTACAGGGATATATCCAAAACACAATGGAAAAGGTTCCCGGTGTGAAACCGGAGCTGTCCTTCTGTGCGTCCCAGCTTATGGGGTTTGCTGCCCAGAGTGCTTTTAACAGCGGGTGTGAAGAAGTATGCCTGAGACATTTGGTGCATGGGATGTATCATCTGGAAGAAAGCTATGCAACCTATTCTCTTTTGGTTCAGGAACTATCTGAAATTGAACTTCTGCAGGAATTGACCTACGCAGAGGACGATACAGAAGTGCCGAATTTTGCTGAGTCTGACCAAGAGGAGAAGGATGCATTCTTTTCTTCTTCAGAGACAGCAAAAGAAAAATCCACCGCCCGGGTGTTTGCCCCCTGCCTGAATGAGACCTTGCAGGATAATAATCCCTTAATCGGTCGGGAAGATGAGTTGGATAGAACCATACAGATCCTTTGCAGAAAGGATAAGAATAATCCCCTTCATATCGGGGAACCGGGGGTAGGAAAGACTGCAATTACTTATGGACTGGTAGAACGAATTCGCAAGAATGAAGTGCCGGAACCCCTTCGTGGGGCAAAGGTATTTTCACTGGATTTGGGTGGCATGGTGGCCGGCACCCAGTATCGTGGTGACTTTGAAAAACGTTTCAAAAAGGTTCTTACTGAAATAAGCAAAGAAGAAAAGCCGATTATCTACATCGATGAGATACATAATCTATGTGGTGCCGGCGCCACCAGCGGAGGATCTCTGGATGCTTCCAACATGCTGAAGCCATATCTTGCGGATGGGCATATCAGATTTATCGGCGCTACTACCTTTGAAGAATACAAGAAATATTTTGAGAAAAATAAGAGCCTTGTAAGAAGGTTTCAGAATGTGGAAATCAAGGAGCCTTCTGTAGCAGAGTGTGTAACCATTTTGGAAGGCCTTAAGTCAAAATATGAGAAATATCATGGCGTAAAGTATGCGAAGAATCTGATGGATTACATTGTACAGATGAGTGCCAAGCATATCCATGAGAGATTTCTACCTGACAAGGCGATTGACCTGATGGATGAAGCAGGTTCTTACAGAAAGCTTCACCCTACAGAAAAGAAGACACAGACTGTGGACAAAAAGGTAATTGATGAGGTGCTTACCAAGATCTGCCGTGTTCCCATTGAAACGGTACAGACAGATAGCGTGGAAGGTTTGGCAACATTGGAAGACAGATTGCTTTCCAGAGTATTTGGTCAGGACGAGGCGGTTAGTCAGGTGGTCAATGCGGTGAAATATTCCAAAGCAGGCCTTTTGGAGGACAACAAGCCCCTTGCCAGCCTTCTGTTTGTGGGTCCTACCGGTGTGGGGAAGACGGAGATTGCCAAGAGCCTTGCGGAGGAACTTGGTGTATCGCTGATTCGTTTTGACATGAGTGAATACGGTGAAAAGCATGCTGTTGCAAAGCTGATTGGCTCGCCGGCAGGCTATGTGGGATACGAAGAAGGAGGTCTTCTTACGGAGGCAATCAGGAAAACGCCCTCCGCCGTGTTGCTTCTGGATGAAATAGAGAAGGCCCATGCCGATATTTACAATGTGCTTTTGCAGGTAATGGATTACGCCACACTGACGGACAATCAGGGGAGAAAAGCAGATTTCAGAAATGTGATTATCATTATGACTTCCAACACAGGCGCAAGACTTGTGGGAAAAAGCGGAATCGGTTTTCAGACAGAAAACAAGGACAGCAGTGTAATACTGGAAGAAGTGAAGAAGACTTTCCAACCTGAATTTCGCAACCGACTGAATAAAATCGTAGTATTTCATGGTATGGACGATTCTATGGCAAGCAGGGTTGTGGATAAGAAATTGAAAGAACTAGGAACCTTGCTGGAGGCTAAAAAGATTGTATTTGAGGTAGAGCAGGCGGCCAGGGAATTGATCAAGAATCATGGTATCAGTCAGATGTATGGAGCCAGAGAAGTTGACAGAGTAATCCGCAACGAGATAAAGCCTTTGTTTGTGGATGAAATTCTTTTCGGTAAACTGAAGAAGGGTGGAAAACTGGTTCTTTCCGCCAAGGATGATCAATTTGTCATTCGTGCCACTAAGAAGTCATAGTAAGGAAAAAGAGAAAAATGGCTATATATATGCTGGATGAAAAGGAAATAGCATTCCCTAATCCAAGGCTTGCAAACGAGGACGGATTATTGGCAGCAGGTGGTGACTTATCGGTGGAAAGGTTGCTGCTTGCTTATTCCAACGGCATTTTCCCCTGGTACAGTGAAGGCACCCCGATTCTATGGTGGTGTCCAAAAGAGAGATACATTATTCGACCTGAGAAAATTCATATCTCCAAATCCATGAAGAAATTTTTCAAACATCATGAGATAGCCGTGAGGATAAACAGGGACTTTGCAGATACCATGCACAGATGCAGGACCAAGCGTGAAAACACGGAGGGCACCTGGATTACTGACGACATGGAAAAAGCCTACGGAGAAATGAACAGGCAAGGGTACGCCTTAAGCTTTGAGTCCTATATAGACGGCGAGCTTGCCGGTGGACTTTACGGCGTATGTCTGGGTAAATGTTTTTTCGGAGAGAGCATGTTCACAGACATTGAGAATGGTTCCAAGATAGCACTCATTTTTCTGGCAAAATTTCTTGAGCAGCAGGGATTTGTGATGATTGATTGTCAGTTCCACACAGATCATCTGGAAAGTATGGGCGGCGAGACAGTGACCTATGATGAGTATATGGAG
>CALZKI010000203.1 GCA_945787995.1 uncultured Lachnospiraceae bacterium
AGAGTCTACAATGCTTTCATATTCCGCAAGGCTTCCTGCCTTGCGGATTTTTTTCATCTGTTTGTCTGTCAGCCCTCTATAGGGTCCCATATACACCCACAGTTCCTTCATCTTGAACAGAACAGGCTGATCACCGGACATCATTTCCCGATACCCGTTTAGGATCTCATTATGGAAATCACGGAAAAGTTCTTTTGGCAGACACGAGTTAGCATGCTCTGCCAATTCCTTTGGCAGAGCCGGGTTAGCAATCGCACCACGTCCAACCATAATAGCGGATGGAATGTGATCTCCCAACCCTTCAAACAGAGCATCCATCGCTACTAAGTCCGTGATATCACCATTATAGCAAAGCCTTCCGAATCCCTTTTCGCAAGCCATCAGATAAGCCTCCGGATGGGCTTTGCCGCGGTAGAACTCTTTTTGAAGCCGGGGATGAATGATCAGCTCTGCAAGCGGGTATTTCCGGTAAACAGATAGAATTCTCTCCCACTCCTCCATCTGTTCCACACCGATTCTGGTTTTGATGGATATGGGCAAAGGACTTTTGGAAAAAATCTCTTCCAGAAAGCAATCCAATTGATCCGGAACAGAAAGAAATCCGGCACCTCTTTTTCTGGCCACGACGGTTCCCGAAGGACAGCCCAGATTCAAATTCACCTGTCCATACCCAAACTCTACCAACCGTTTTGTTATCTCCAGAAACGTGTCTGCCTTATTGGCCAGAATCTGGGGCACTACCTGCAATCCCGTATTGTGCTCGGGAAGCACATCATTCAGTTCTTTGTGGTTCAGATTCTGATTCGCCAAAAAGGGCGTAAAGAACTTATCTACGCCTCCGTAATACTTTGCCAACGCATTTCTGTATATGTATGTTGTAATGCCTTCCATAGGCGCCAAATAAATCTGCATAATATTTTTTACACCTGCCCAAACTTATGATACCATGATAGCGGATCAAAGCTTTTATCATACAAACTATGAAACCGAGGGACATTGATCGCCTCTTCGCGAATTTCCCATCGCCTCTTCGCGACAAGTCTCTCAGATATGAGGATAACATGGTCAGAAAAGAAGAATTTGAAAGAACGGAACGTCTGCTGGGTGCGGACTCCCTTACCAAACTGCAAAATGCCCGGGTAGCTGTATTTGGCGTAGGAGGCGTGGGAGGCTACGTGGTAGAAGCTCTTGCCAGAAGCGGCGTTGGCACGTTAGATTTGATCGACAATGATGACGTGGCATTATCCAATATCAACCGACAGATTATCGCTCTTCACTCCACTGTGGGAATGCCTAAAGTGGAAGTAGCTGCTGCCCGTGCAAAGGACATCAATCCGGATATCACGGTAAATGTCCATCAGGCCTTCTTTTTACCGGATACCGCCCATCAGTTTTCTTTTGCAGATTACGACTACGTGGTGGACGCCATCGACACCGTAACAGGTAAAATAGCTCTGATCGAGTGTGCAAAAAATGCCGGATGCCCTATCATCAGTTCCATGGGTGCAGGCAACAAGCTTGACCCTACTGCTTTCAGGGTAGCCGACATATACAAAACTTCTGTATGTCCGCTGGCAAAAGTCATGCGCCGTGAGTTAAAGAAGCGGGGCATCAGGGACGTAAAAGTCGTATATTCCGAGGAGGAAGCTATCACCCCCATCGCTTCCCCGGAAGAAACCGGCCGCAAACAGGTTCCCGGCAGTGTGGCCTTTGTACCATCTGTGGTTGGCCTGATCATTGCAGGTGAGGTAGTCAGAGATTTGTGCATGTGAGCTGCCAAAAACAAGTATCAAAGATTCCCACCTATTTTCCTAAACCACGCAGAAATCCTTCCACAGCTGCTTTATCCACAACGAGCAGCTGTATTTTTGTGTCTTTTTCACAGCACACGGAAAGATAATAATCTTCTATTGCGAGGGAATGCACGGTAACCGCTTTCCTGTTCCGGCTGCTTTCTTCCCCACCGCATATCTCTGCTTCGGCTTCATCCTGAACCAGCAGATCACTTACCTCAATTGTGTCAGGCCCCATTGCCATACCACGACCATCCCACTTCATCACGCTTTCCTTGCCGGTCCACAGTTTAAAAAAGAGGTTCCTTCTCTCCTCTTCTTTCATTTGGGAAAGCAACTCCTTCTCTCTGTCTGTGCAAACCTTTCTGATAAGAGACTCCTTGACCCTTTTCGGTGTTACTCTCTCAAGATCAATGCCGCATTCCTCATGGGCTATTACGCAGGTGGCTTTTGTTTTGCTGTGAGACAGGTTATAAAAGAGTTTCTTCCCATTGACAATAAGAGCCGGCTTTCCCTGAACACCAATCAGATATTCCACGGGTGGTTGAAAATCTGTGTCAGGTCCGCTCTCTTTATCAGATATGTGCAGCAAATCCGACTGTCCGGAAATCCCGAAAAGCAACAAAAATCCGGCGGCAGCAGATAACAGCTTTCCCTGTTCCTGCTTCACGACGCGGATTTTGTTCAGTCTCGCTTCCGGCAGCACTTTCATGATCTGTTCATAGATATTCTGTTCTGCAAGTACTTCCGTATCCATCACATATATCTTCATGTTAGTTTTTCATCTCATCGTGATGTGCTGTTTTCATATGATACATTAATGCATCCGCCCTCTGGATACATTTTTCTACACGGAACTCTTCCCCTTTTGCCAGCTGAATACCGCCAACACTGAGGGAAAGGGCAAAGGGCAGCTGCTCCTGTGCTGTTCTGTCACGTAATCCGTTTAGAATAGATTGTATCAGATCCTCCATGTCTATCTTCTCATATGCTGTCCCGCACAGCAGAAATTCATCACCGCCAAATCGGCCGATCATGAAGTAGGACGGCAGCACCTTCTTTAAAGTATCCACCGCCAGCTTAATGGCTTTATCACCACTGGCATGACCAAAAGTATCATTGATCGTCTTCAGACCATCCAAATCAGCGATCATAACAATACTCTGTCCTCCATCCAGCTGACAGCTTTCCATTTTCTCGTACATGATACTTTCACAGCCGGTTCTGTTATAAACTTCTGTCAGTTTATCTGTGACAGACAGCATCTCCAGTCTCTTGGTCAGCATGCGAATGGTGATGTTGGAACGAACCTGCTCCATATA
>CALZKI010000204.1 GCA_945787995.1 uncultured Lachnospiraceae bacterium
TTATGAAGATTTATATGGCGAAGTAACGAAATGAGCAAAAGGAAAGCTGCGAAGCAGCGATTTTGCGAATTGCGTGCTGCATAATCGAAAAATGAATGTACGAGATTTTGCGAATTGCCTGCTGCATAATCGAAAAAGAGATGAGGAAATTCATGAAAGAAATTACAGGATATATTGAAAAAATTTACTTCAGAAACGATTCCAACGGCTATACAGCTTTTCTGGTGGAAACGGAGGAGGACGAGGTGAACTGCGTAGGCTGCCTGCCTTCCGTGGATCCGGGACAGCGCATTTGGGTGAAGGGGGAAGAGGAGTTCCATCCGGTGCATGGGGATCAGATCAAAATAAAAGAATATCGTTTCCTGGAATTGGAAGACCTAAAAGCCATAGAACGCTATTTGGGCTCAGGAGCCATCAAGGGTGTGGGCGCTGCCCTGGCAACCAGAATCGTAAAGCGATTTGGAGAGCAGACCTATGAGATCATCGAGCGGGAGCCTGAACGATTGGCGGAAATCAAGGGGATCAGTGAGCGAATGGCCCGGGAGATCGGAATACAATTGTTCGAAAAGCGGGATACCAGAAACGCCATGAGCTTTCTGCAACAGTATGGAATATCCAATACCATGGCCATTCGGATCTATGAACAGTATGGTAATGAAATCTATACCATTTTAAAAGATAACCCCTATAGATTGGCGGAAGACATCTCCGGTATCGGATTCAAAATCGCAGACGAAATTGCAAGAAAAGCAGGCATACGCGGCGATTCGGAATTTCGGATCAGAAGCGGATTGGTGTATGTTCTTCGTAATGCAGGCGGGGAAGGCCATATGTACCTTCCAAAACAGGAATTGCTCACACAAGCCGGAGACATGCTGGGATTGTCTGCTGCAGACATGGAAATGTTTGTGGAAAATCTGGCTATGGAACGAAAGGTTATTCTGAAGCAGGAGGATGGCGAAGAAAACGTATATATTCCATCTGCCTATTACGGAGAAATGAATTGTGCCAGAATGCTGCATGATTTAAATCTATCCCTGGGTGGAGAAAAAGGTATCACAGAGGAAGAAAAAGCGGATATATTAAAAAGGGTGACTGCCATAGAAGAACGGCTGGAAATCGCTTTGGATCCTTTACAAAGAGAGGCTGTTTTGCAGGCAATTACCCACGGCGTTTCCATACTTACCGGTGGTCCGGGAACAGGAAAGACCACGACCATTAATGTGATGATCCGCTTTTTTTTGGATGATGGACTGGACATTATGCTGGCTGCCCCTACGGGAAGAGCTGCCAAGAGAATGTCTGAAGCCACAGGATATGAGGCGAGAACCATTCATCGAATGTTGGAATTAAGCGGAGCGGTGGCAGACCAAGACCGGAATGCCCGTTTCGAGCGGAATGAAGATAACCCTTTGGAAGCGGATGTCATCATTGTTGACGAGATGTCCATGGTAGATGCCTACCTGTTTCAATCCTTACTGAAGGCAATATCGGTTGGAACCCGCCTGATCATGGTGGGTGACATGCATCAGCTTCCCTCTGTGGGTCCGGGACAGGTGTTGCATGACCTGATAGAAAGCAGGTCTTTTGTGGTGACCGGCTTGGAGAAGATATTCAGGCAATCGGAAGAAAGTGATATTGTTTTGAATGCCCATAGAATTCATCAGGGGAAGCAAATTTCCTTGGACAATAAGAGCAAAGACTTTTTCTTTCTGGAACGAAATGATGTACAGGTGATCTATAAACATATGATTCAGCTGGTGCTTGACAAGTTGCCCCGCTATGTAAGAGCATCAAGCTATGATATCCAGGTATTAACGCCCATGAGGAGAGGTCCTTTGGGTGTGGAACAGCTGAACCGCATTCTGCAGAAATATCTGAATCCGGAGCATCCCTCCAAGAAAGAATATGAAACCGGGAAAACGCTGTTCCGTGAAGGGGACAAGGTTATGCAGATCAAAAACAACTACCAGATAGATTGGGAAATTGTGGGTGGATTTGGTATTACTGTGGATAAAGGAACAGGTGTATTTAACGGCGATGTGGGTATCATCCGACAGATTGATGAAGCCAACCGCCGTATGATAGTTGAGTTTGAAGATAAGAAACAGGTGGTATACAGTTTCTCCATGCTGGAAGAACTGGAGCTTGCTTATGCGGTAACCATACATAAATCTCAGGGAAGCGAATATCCGGGCGTTGTCATGCCGCTTTTGAGCGGGCCAAGGATGCTGTTTAATCGAAATCTGCTGTATACGGCTGTTACCAGAGGAAAAAACTGTGTTACGATTCTGGGCAGCAGCCGTGTGGTGCAGGAAATGATTGACAACACATACGAAAACAGAAGGTATACCGGTCTGCTTCGCAGAATACAGGAATTAGAGGTGTAGAACAATTCAATCAGAGATATGGAATGTGCTGAAAGACTTTTTCTTTCCCAGAAGATGCCCGGTGTGTGATCGCCCGGTAAAGCCTTTTGGAGCACTGATTTGTACTGCGTGTGAAAACAAAATTAAATATGTTGCCCCGCCATACTGTCTGAAGTGCGGGAAGAGTGTGGCACCGGATGCAGGTGCATACTGTTTTGACTGCACCCTGCGGAAGCATGGGTTTGACCAGGCCGTTTCCCTGTTTGACTATAAAAGTGTAGCCATGTCCTTATACAGGTTCAAATATAAAGGGAGAAGAGAATACGCAGACTATTATGGAGAGCGTCTGGCTACGGTTCTGGGAAAACAGATTTTATCCTGGAAACCGCAGGCTATTATCCCGGTGCCTATCCATGCCTCCAAAAGAAGAATGCGAGGGTACAATCAGGCTGAACTGGTGGCCAGAAGTCTGTCCGGTTATCTGTCTGTTCCGGTGGAAACGGAATGGATAAAACGTTGTAAAAAGACGGTTCCGTTGAAGGATTTGAGCCCTTTGGAACGGCAAAATAATTTGAAAAAGGCTTTTATTATGCGCTGTAATGATGTAAAATTAGATACGATTGTTATCTTGGATGACATCTACACTACCGGAAGTACAGTAGATGAGATGGCAAGACTTTTACGTGCCAATGGCGTTTCCAAAATATATGTCGTGACTTTGGCAATCGGCAGAGGTAT
>CALZKI010000205.1 GCA_945787995.1 uncultured Lachnospiraceae bacterium
GGGAAATGATCTGCCATCACAGGATATTAACCTGTTAAAGCCAATGGAAATCAAGAATTTCCTGGATCAGTATGTGATCGGTCAGGAAGAAGCAAAAAAGGTTCTTTCCGTGGCTGTATATAACCACTACAAACGTGTCATGGCTCCGGAAGAGGAAGACGGCGTGGAACTGCAGAAGAGCAATATTCTGATGATAGGTCCCACCGGTTCCGGAAAAACATATCTTGCCCAGACACTGGCAAAGGTGATCAATGTACCGTTTGCCATCGCTGATGCTACCACACTGACAGAGGCAGGCTATGTAGGTGAAGATGTTGAAAATATTCTGTTAAAGCTGATTCAGGCGGCAGATTATGATATAGAACGTGCACAGTACGGAATCATCTATATTGATGAGATCGATAAAATAACCAAAAAGAGCGAGAATGTATCCATTACCAGAGATGTATCCGGTGAAGGCGTGCAGCAGGCTCTGCTAAAAATCGTGGAAGGTACGGTAGCTTCTGTGCCACCCCAGGGCGGACGTAAGCACCCTCATCAGGAACTGATTCAGATTGATACCTCCAATATCCTGTTTATTTGCGGTGGTGCTTTTGACGGCCTGGAGAAGATTGTAGAATCCAGACTGGACCGCGGTTCCATCGGCTTTAACGGGGAAGTGGTAAGCAAGAATAACAAGGAGCTGGAGAAACTGCTGAAAGAAGTTTCTACCCAGGATCTGGTGAAATTCGGTCTGATCCCGGAATTTGTGGGTCGTGTGCCGATTACTGTTACTTTAGAAGGTTTGGACAAGGATGCCTTGATCAGAATTCTGAAGGAACCAAAGAATGCTTTGATCAAGCAGTATCAGAAGCTGTTTGATTTTGACGAAGTAAAGTTAAGCTTTGAAGAAGATGCAGTGACGGAAATTGCAACACGGGCATTTGAGCATAAAACCGGTGCCCGTGGCCTTCGTTCTATCATGGAAAAAGCGATGATGGATGTGATGTACCGGATCCCTTCCGAGGATAATATTGCAGAGTGCATTATCACAAAGGAAGCTGTTACAGGAGAAGGACAGCCGACGCTTATTTTTAGAGACGGTTCCTTAAAGGCCCAATAAGCCGGCGTTCACAAAGTGATTAGATTGGCAGATGAGAAATTCCTTCGAGAATTCCTCGTTGTCTCCTCACGGCTAGTTGTTCAGAAATGAGGGTTGGAATGATAATTAAAAGTGTCAACTTAGATATCGTCTGTGGTATTACCAGCAAATTGCCGGAGAACACGCTTCCGGAGATCGCTTTCGCGGGGAAGAGCAATGTGGGAAAATCTTCCCTGATCAACGCACTGATGAACCGTAAGAATTATGCCAGAACAAGCCAGTCTCCCGGAAAAACACAGACCATCAATTATTACAATATCAATCAGGAACTGTTTTTTGTGGATTTGCCCGGATACGGATATGCCAAGGCCAATGAAGAGGTAAAGGCAAAATGGGGTAAACTGATCGAAGATTACCTGCATCAGTCCAAACAGATTAAGTTGGTAATGCTTTTGATCGATATTCGCCATAAGCCTTCCGACAATGATTGCCTGATGTATCGGTGGATATGCGATCACGGATATAAACCGGTGATCATTGCTACAAAATCAGATAAGATCAACCGCAGCCAGTTGAACAAACAGCTGCAGATGATTGCCAACGAACTGCAGGTTCTGCCGGAGACAATCATCATTCCCTTCTCCGCACTGAACAAACAGGGCAGAGAAGATATTTACGAACTGTTGGATATGACTTTGGGGAAAGAAGCATAATACCATCGGAGGAAGATCTATGAAATTGCCTGCAAAGGTATATTTGAAAGCTTTTGTGAACATTCTGCTTTCCTGTACTGCTGTTTTACTGTGCATTTATGTTTTGCCTAAAATAGCACTGTTTTTCATGCCCTTTCTGATCGGCTGGATTGTTGCCTGTCTGGCGGCACCTATGGTCCGTTTCTGTGAAGAAAAATTGAAGATAAAGAGGAAAGCGGGCTCTGCCTTTGTGATCGTTTTGACACTTGCATTGGTTATTTTGGCCTGTTACGGCGTGATCTACTTTATTGTACATCAGATCACCGGATTTGCTTCGGCAGTCCCGGATCTATGGAACGCGGCCATGGAAGAGATCCGTGCGGCGGGGGTGGCAATCCAGAGAATGATGCGCCGTTTTCCCACCGAACTGCAGGAAAACATCAACGGCTTTTTCACCAATCTGGGTGACTATGTGACGGAATGGTTGTCGGATGTGGAACTTCCGGCAGCGGGCACTCTGGGAAACGCTGCAAAGCAGATTCCCAGTATTATCGTTTCCATTGTGGTTACCTTGCTGTCTTCCTATTTCTTTGTGGCAGATAAGACAAATCTTGCGGCTGCCTATGAAAAGTATTGTCCAAGGATGATCAAGTACAGATTACGATTGATCTCTACCGGATTAAAAAATGCCATTGGCGGATATCTGAAAGCACAGTTTAAGATTGAAGTTTGGATCTATCTGCTTCTGGTTGTGGGTATGTTTATCCTGGGCATTCCGTACGGAGCCCTGATCAGTGTGGGAATCGCTTTTCTGGACTTCCTGCCCATTTTCGGCACAGGTACAGTGATGGTACCCTGGGCTGTTATTAAGCTTCTGGACGGAGATTTCAAGGTGGGCATCGGCCTTCTCATAACCTGGGGTGTGGGACAGCTTGTACGGCAGATCATCCAGCCTAAGATTGTAGGAGATTCTGTAGGGTTGCCTGCATTGCCCACTCTTTTTCTGATCTATGTGGGATACCGGTTGGGCGGCTTTGGCGGTATGATCATTGCCTTGCCTGTGGGTATTCTGCTGGTGCAACTGTATCAGGAGGGCATGTTTGATACCACCGTGAAAAGCTTTCAAATTCTGTTTGCCGGTATCAACCGTTTCAGAAAAATCCGGGATGAGGATATGCTGATCGTACATGAATACCAGAGAGAGGTCAAAGAAGAACTGGATAGTAAAAAGCAATAACGCCAAGGCGCTATTGATGACGAGATAAAGGATAATGTGATCAGGCGGCCCTGCATGGTGCAGGGCCGTTTCTTTCAT
>CALZKI010000206.1 GCA_945787995.1 uncultured Lachnospiraceae bacterium
CCGTAACGGTACATAAGGCAGCACAGTACGCAGCCTAAGTACCGACGGCTCACTATAGTCTTCAACAGACATATAGGGCTTGGCGGGAACATAATTCCGAAAATGGATATTTCCAATAGGAAAAACAGTTCACTTTAATATGGTCTTTCCCCTCCGGAAACGCTATCGGATTCAGCAGAATTTTCACCATGCAGTCTATTTTTGATTCCTACGATTAACCATCTTCGGCAGGCTTTCCGTATATGGCTCGTAAGCAATTCCGTTTTCTGTAATGATGCCTGCTATCAATTCATGGTCTGTCACATCAAAGGCAGGATTAAAGACTTTTACTCCCTTTGGTCCCATTGGTTCCTTGTACCACATATCAGTCACTTCATGGGCAGGTCGTTCCTCGATCACGATATCATCACCGGTTGGGGTGTTCAAATCAATGGTGGAGGTGGGGGCACAAATATATACCGGCACGCCGTAACGTTTTGCCACCGTAGCTACCACCGAAGTACCGATCTTGTTTGCCGTATCGCCGTTTGCAGCCACTCTGTCGCATCCCACAAATACCGCATTTACCCAGCCCTTTTTCATAACTGTTGCAGACATATTATCACAGATCAAGGTCACATCTACGCCTGCAGACTGCAATTCATAGGCAGTCAGTCGTGCTCCCTGCAAAAGCGGTCTTGTTTCATCTGCGAATACCCGGAAGTGATATCCTCTCTCCTGTCCCAGATAGATAGGTGCGGTGGCCGTTCCGTATTTACAGGTAGCCAGCTGCCCTGCATTACAGTGTGTCAAGATACCGTCCCCGGGGTTTACCAGGGTCAGTCCGTTTTCACCAATCTGTTTGCAGACCGCAATATCTTCTTCCTTCATAAGTTCCGCTTCTTTTTTCAGTCCGCCAACAATCTCTGCCACCGGAAGTTCTTTTAGCGAAAGCACCTTCTGCTCCATTCTGTTCAATGCCCAGGACAGATTAACTGCTGTTGGTCTGGAGGAATTCAGATAATCCTTTTGCTTTTTGAATTCCTCATAAAAAGAAGCAAAAGAATCTGTAGGCATTTTCTTTGCCAACAAGTAGATTCCCATGGCTGCCGCCACACCAATGGCCGGTGCGCCACGCACCTGCAGCAAATAGATTGCGTTCCAGATCTCTTCTCCGGTATGCAGGTTCAGTATTTCTGTTTTCCCCGGCAGCTTTGTCTGATCGATGATCACCAGTGCACTGTTTTCGTCATCCAAAGCAACCGTTTCGTATGATAAGATGTTTTTCTCCATGTTGTTTCTGCTCCAATCTTTTTCGCGGATATCTGTGCATTTTCTTCACCACCGCCTATCAATATACTTGCATAAAAGCCCGGAAATATCAATTCATACCACAAATTTCATCTATTTTTGTAATTGTGTTCCTTCGCCCAAGGCCTGTATGTCTGTTTCAAACACGCTCTCGCTTAATGTTCCATCAAAGATTTCAGGTATGCGGCAGAGTCTAACAGATATGTGAACTGGTCGGAAGATCCAAAATGTTCGATTGCAAGATATCCGTCATACCCTTTGGTTGCCAATTTTTCTTCCAGTGCCCCGATGGGTAAATAACCCTCCCCCACAGGGACAGTAGCCAGCCCTCTGTTGTATGTATTTTCCGAGCAGTCCGGCTCCTCTCCCCGGTCTTTACAGTGCACATGCACAATATATTCCTGCAACAGTGTATAGGCATCCCACACATTTTCATCGCTGTAAGCAAAATTACCCATATCTAATGTGTACATCAGCCCGGGCACACGGTTCATGAAATACAGCAACTCTTCTGCTCTGGAAAAGGGTGCGGTAAATCCGTCAAAATCCTCCAAAGTAACCGTAATTCCGCGTTCTTTTGCATAATTGACTATACCGGTCAGTTCGTCTTTTATGTTTTGCACATACCGGTTTTCATCCATAAACTGCCAAATATCCTGTCTGGCATGCAATGCCTTGAGCCTACCGGCTTCCTCCTCCGGCAAAAAACCGGGCACTACCAATATCACTTTGGCACCATACTGCGCAGCCTTATCCACCTGTACCATTGCTTCTGAAAAATCCGGTTTGATTGCCCAATCATACATTTCATAAATGCAGGAAACCTTCAAATCATTTTCTGCAAGTAATCCTGCAACTTCCTCTTCCCGTTCCAGGAGATGCGACAAGCGCATTTCCAGTCCCCGGATATCTGCTTTTCTCATGTCTCCCAGTATTTCAGACAGGCTCTTTCCGCTCTGCTCCCCGGCTTCTAAAACATGGTCAAAAAAAGCAGACATTTTCGGGCCATCTCTTCTCACTTCTTTATTGTCCATAGGAGTTCTCAATGTATTGATTTCCTCGTTATTCTTAACCGCCGATCTCATTGCTTTGATTTCTTCATTGCATACCATCCAATTGGAATATATTTTATCAATCAGTCCTTCTCTCTTTCCACACCAAAGCACGCCATTGGTTATTATTCTCTGAATGATTGGATTCTCATAGATCGGATACTCCTCATGGCCGGGCTGAAAATAGAAGATTCTGCCTCGGCCGCGGGTAAAGGTAACGCCGCTTCGAAACACTTCGCCGCCGGAAAACCAGCCTGTAAAAACTACATCATCGGGTTTGGGAATATCAAAATATTCCCCGTACATTTCCTCTTTCGCCAGATCAAACCGTTCCGGTATTCCCTGCGCAATGGGATGTGACGGGGAAGTCACGATCAACCGTTCCTGCTCCCCATGATGCCATCTGAGGGTCATGGTTGTTCCAAGAAGAAATCGAAGAACTTTACTGTAATGTGCGGAATGCAGGGCAACCAGTCCCATACCTGCCTGTACATGTTTCTGTACCCTTCTTGCCACTTCATCCGAAAACTCTTCCTGCAGCATATGGCTCCAGAACACAAGCACATCTGTGTCATGAAGCACGTTTTCACACAATCCGTGCTCCGGCATATCAAAAGTGGCAATATGACGCACTTCTATTTCCTCATTCTGATTCAAAAATTTGGAGAGGCATCCGTGTATTCCCTCCGGATATACTGCGCGTATTGCCTCATCTTCCTGTTCATGCCTGTATTCGTT
>CALZKI010000207.1 GCA_945787995.1 uncultured Lachnospiraceae bacterium
CCAGCACAAAGCTGCCCACTCTGCTTCCGTTGATATATGCCTCATATAATCCGTGACAGGTAATATATAATCTTGCTTTTCCAGCCTTTTCTGCGTGGAAGGAAGTCTTTAGATAGCTTGCAGGTTTATGTACCCCCGGGTCACAGGTAAGCTCCGGATTGATCCATTTTGCCACAAACTGACTCTTATCCAGAATACCCATTTCGAAGAAGGCCTCCTCGCTCCATTCCCCCTCTGTATCATTTTCATCCCACAAGCGCACCTTCCAGGAAATGCGCTGTTTGCTTTCTGCAGCTGTTCCCAAAATGACATTCATCCCATTGGAACTCACTTTTCCGCTGTTCCAGATGACCTGCCCTTCGGACACTGCTTCCACTTCATACGCGGTCTGCTTTTTTCCTCCCAGACAGTTCCAGGATAGATATGGCTTTACAATATCAATCCCTATGGGATTTACTAAATGCTCTGTTTTCAGATGAATTGCTTTCATAATTTTACAACCTTTCCTTTGGTAATGCCGTTTTCATTGTAGGCATCCACTCGTACAAAATATTCCTGTGCTGCCACCAAAGCACCAATCCGTTTTTCTATCAGGGCATCTGTCTTTTCCTGAACGTCAGCCACATCCCGGTAAATCTGGTAGCTGTGATATAATTTATCTTCCTCATGTCCCCAGAGAATATTGTAACCCACAGCATCTGCCTTACCTTCTATCGTTGCCAGCAGATCCAGGTGATCCCGGCTTCTGACTGCATGAAATTCAGGTGCCTTCGGTTTTTCTCCCGTACCGATGCCAAATACACGAAGTCCGGAAATACATGGTGTAACATCATACGGAATCTTCACAATGGTGAGACGAATATAACGTACCTGAATGCCGTCTTCTCTTACGATCAGATCATGAGGCAAATCGGTGGTTACATCAGATTTATCTTCGATCACAAAATATTCTTTCCCATCCAGAGAGCCTTCCAGCTTCCATCTGGTACATAAATCTCTCTCTTCAATATACCTTGGCTGTGTGGCAGTTCCCTGAATCTTTCCGGGAGAGGCAATGGGCAGATTGTCATCAGCAAAGTTGATCTGAATTGCCCGCACATCCATAGGTTTTTCCAAATCAACTTCCAGCCACTGTCCGCTTTCCGTGCTGTCTGCTCTCCACCAGGTCTGGGAATCCTCATTTACCGCCATGTCTGCACCCTTCCCTTCTTTATGGGAAGAACAGCTTGCCGGTTTTGCATAATTTAAAAGATACCACTGTGGCTCTCTCCACGGGTCATCCTTACCTTCTCCTACTGCAATGGGCCAGTCACCGTAATTCTGGTTGCAGAACAGTTCTCCGTCCTTGTCAAAGCCCGCAGGCCAGATACCTACGCGGCGTTCAAACTGATGATTGACGCTGATTCTCATAGTAGAGGTATGCCACAGGTTTTCTTCCTTATCCCACATGGTAGAGCCATGTCCTGCTCCCGGCATATATCCGCCCGGATGATAAGAAAACGGGTTATTCTTTGCCAGTGTAAATGGTCCCAATGGGGAATCGGACACATACACACCATCCGCATAGACATTGTATTCTGCACCCGGACATGCATACTGAAGATAATACTTTCCTTCATGCTTGTCCATCCACGGTCCCTCAATAAACGGCCTTCTTGTAAACATGCCTCTGATCTGCGGTACATACTGTGCCGGCAGCTGTTCCACAGGGACTCCGCTCTGCTTTACAAAACCCTGGAACATCATCTCTACTTCCTCTTCACTGCGGGGAAATTCACAGTTGTCCACACCCATTCTCTCGTAGCCTCTGGCATATCCGTCTCCGGAAAGAAGCTCGATTCTTTCTGTCTTTGGCAGCATGGTGGAAGGGTCTAACTCTACACCCCATACCGGTGTAATGTTGGAACATCCCCAGTAAAAATATACCTTTCCGTCATCATCAAAGAACAGGTTCGGATCCCAGAAATCAAAGGTACCCGGAATTTCCTCATAAGGCCCGTTTAAAATATCTTTTGTTCTGTAGTAATTACAGATTTCTCCTTTTCTGGATGCACAAAAATATACGTAGTCCCCACAAACTCTAACATCCGGAGCATAATCATACAGCGGAAGATTTTCCGGAAGTCTGTGAGCCTCCCAGTTTACCATATCCTCCGATACCCATACACTTAAGTTCATGGATGCAAAAATATAGTACTTTCCCTGAAACAATATCATGGACGGATCTGCAGCCTCTCTGTCGATCTGCAGCCTCCCATGGGAGCGTGGATCCATGTTAAACTGATAACGATAAGGAACATTGATCGGATTACAATAATATTTCATAGCCTTTCTCCTTTGCTTTTTGATTATTTTCAGGAAACTGCTTCTTAAGCACACAATATTGCCAGAGGCAGGCAGCGATGGCGATCAGTGCTGATACCCCATCCGCAATGGTATGTGCTGCCGCAATTCCCATAAAGCCTAAAAGATACTCCATCAGATACAGACACGGAATTAAAAGCAAACCCTGTCTTAACACAGAAACAACCGTAGCTCCAACGGCATTTCCTGATGCCTGTAAGAAGCTGGTGCTTAAATAATAAAATCCTACAATCGGGCTGGCAATAACCAGAAATATCACAAGACTTTCTCCCATGGCTGCCGCACCGGAATCCTTTAGGAACATCCCGATTAAGGCATGCCTTGCAAAAAAGCTGCCCAGTGCGGCAATCAAACCGAGCAGGAAGCTTAGAAGTCCCAGCTTCTGTAAAATTTCCTTTAAACGGGGCAAATTCCCTGCTCCATAATTATATGCCATCATGGGCTGCACACCCATGCAAATTCCCATTTGGATCATACCGATGATCATCGTTGCCTTTCCTGCAGCCGCCATGGCAGCAATGGCATTGGTTCCGTAGAAAGCCAGCAGCTGATTGGAAAAGGTGGAGGCAAAACCGGACAATACACTGCTGATGCCATTTGGAAGACCCACCGCCATAATATGTAATAAAGCTACCGGCTTTCTTTTTGCATATTTCAGAGAAATGTTTAAGCATGAAGCCTTCCTGATCACATAATGCAGATAAAAACC
>CALZKI010000208.1 GCA_945787995.1 uncultured Lachnospiraceae bacterium
TCAACAAACCGGCGGATATCAGAAGTACCGTTGAAGAGAAAGCTTTGGAGATTCCCAAATTCTTACAGAAGAAATAAAGAAAAGCTACATAGCATTTGTGATTGCAAGCCACTGCGAAAGCAGTGGCTTTTTTACGTTATTAGAACACAAGACTGAAATGGAATAGGAATTTCCCTTTGTCAGATTCTGTCCGATTTTTTTTGTGAAGATATCTTGAATTTGACATATTATGCTCCGGTCAGTGACTATACTGTAGAAGAAAGGATGCGAAGAATGGTACGGTATACCATATACATAGATAAGTTAATCCTGGTTGTCTGGGGCTTTCAGTTGTTTCAGCTAATCGTCATGAAAAAGTTCTTTCTTTGTACTGCCACACGAAGAAGAATACTGTTCGTGTCTGTTCTGGGAACGCTATTTTTTTGTATATGGTTTTTCGGCACAAAAGGAAATGTGGTCAGGCGAATAGGTGCCGGGGTTACCATCAGTAATCTGCTGGTGATTCCCATATGCTTTCACAAGGTTAGGCCGGGGCGTTTATGGAAGGTATATTTGTTTTCTATGAGTGGCCTTTTTGTGTTTGGAAGTTGTATGATGCGGCTATTTCAGTGTGATCAAAAAGGAACATGGATCGTTACCGCGTTGAATTTGCTGTTACTGGTATGGCTGGTTGCGGACAGAACATACAGTTACCGGGAGAAGAGTGGCTCATGGAGGCAACCTGTGTTGCCGGTGATATTTGCTGCTTCGGGAAAAGAGGTATCGGTATGGGGCTTTGTAGACAGCGGAAACCATCTGGCAGAACCCGTAAGCGGTAAACCGGTGCATGTGATCAGTGGTTCTTTGGCAAAAGAATTGCAGGACATTTTGCAGCCAAACGCGTATGTAATCGTTCCTTTTGGCAGCGTGGGTTGCGAAAAAAGCTGTCTGGATGGGTACAGGATTCCGGAAATGAAAATACAATTCGATTTGGAAACTGTAGTTTTAAAGGACCAGATAGTTGCCATAGCAAAAGATGTGCTGAAAGAGAATTGCCCGTATCAGATGATCTTACATCCTTCGGTATTAAAAAGGAGGACAGAACATGCTGTTATCGGTGGCAGAAAGACCGGGCGGACTATGTCAGCTGCTTGGACAAAATGATTTTTTACTTTGGAACTTTGGAACCATTCATTATATAGGAGGAACCGATGTGTTGCCTCCGCCCTTAGATACGGAGGAAGAAACGGAAGCTATCCGGAAACTGCAGGAAGAGCAGGATGAGAATGCTAAAGCCTTATTGATTGAACACAATTTGAGGCTGGTTGTCTATATTGCAAAGAAATTCGATAACACAGGAGTGGGAGTGGAGGACCTTATTTCTATTGGAACCATCGGCTTGATCAAATCCATCAATACCTATAATCCGGGAAAAAACATCAAGCTGGCTACTTATGCCTCCCGCTGTATTGAAAATGAGATTCTCATGTATTTGAGAAGGAATAATAAGCACAAATTGGAGGTTTCCATCGACGAACCCCTGAATGTGGATTGGGATGGAAACGAACTGCTGTTATCCGATATCCTTGGTACAGAGGAGGATGTGATCTATAAGGATATGGAAGAACAGGCGGAGAAAAAGGTCCTCTTCCGTGCAGTTAAGCGATTGTCGGGCAGAGAGCAGACGATTGTGAAGCTTCGGTTTGGAATCGGAACAGATCAGAACCGTGAGCTCACACAAAAAGAAGTTGCCACTTTACTTGGAATATCACAGTCTTATATTTCCAGGCTGGAGAAAAAGATCATGAGCCGTTTGAAAAAAGAAATCCTGAAAGAAGCGTAATCTTGCTTACTTTCATATCATCTAGGCAGAAGACAGAGGTTACTATGCAGATAAATAATTGCGCATGGTCTTCAGGGCATTCTTTTCCAACCTGGAGACCTGTGCCTGGGAAATACCGATCTGATTGGCAACTTCCATTTGGGTTTTGCCCTCAAAAAAGCGAAGAGATATGATTTCATATTCCCGTTCATTTAAAAGATGCATGGCATCATAGAGAGAAAGATGCTCCACCCAGGTTTCTTCCTTATTCTTTTTATCACTGATCTGATCCATGATGTAAAGTGTGTCACCACCTTCTGAATAGACCGGTTCATACAGACTCATAGGAGTCTGCAGAGCGTCCAGGGCATAAACCACCTCTTCTTTGGTAAGCCCGATTTGATCTGCTACTTCTGACAAAGTAGGTTCTTTCGATTGTGCTTTTGTCATCAATTCTCTTGTATAGATGGCTTTGTAGGCAGTGTCCTTCAGAGAACGGGGCACCCGGATAAAGCCCATATCACGAAGGTATCTTCTGATTTCCCCCTGAATCATCGGAACCGCATAAGTGCTGTACAGAACCCCTAAAGAGGGATCAAAATGGTCTACCGCCTTCATGAGTCCGATACAGCCAATCTGAAACAGGTCATCCATGTTCTGTCCCTGTCCGTTGAAACGCTTCAGAACACTTAATACCAGGCGGAGATTGCCACGTATATACGTTTCTCGTGCCTCTCGGTTTCCCTGCTTTATCTGTTCCATCAACCGGGTTCTTTCTTCCGGTTTCAGGGTGGGAAGTTTGGAAGTATTTACACCACATATTTCGACTTTTCCTGGGATCATAATAAAGGCTCCTTTGCTGATAAAGATTTTGCAGATCTGACGGTAGAGAAGATGTTCGACCGAATCGTATCAAACATAGGATTGGCTTTTTTTGGCCTCTTTATGCAGCACCTTTTTGCTAAAGTTGCATTTAGTAAAATAAGAAGCAGAAATGGAGCATTTGGTTATGAGATACTGTGACTTGAAGAAAAAGGAAGTGATCTATGTGAAATGTGGGCAAAAACTGGGAAAAGTAGTGGACTTCGAGTTTGACGAGTGTACAGGGAAAATATGTAAGCTTATCGTATCCGATAGAGGATGTTTACCGGCCTGGCTGTGTTTTGAACAGGATTATGTGGTTCCCTGGTGTAATATCAGACAAATCGGCCCGGATATTGTAAATGTGGAACTGTAGAATAGTTGACATAATTTTTCTTTCTTGTTAA
>CALZKI010000209.1 GCA_945787995.1 uncultured Lachnospiraceae bacterium
CAGTGTTCTAAGATGTTCTTTGGAGAATTTCGCGGGACGTTTAAAGTCGTAATTCTTGACTTGCTTTTCGTTAGGGTCTTCTATTTGATCAGGATCAAAATCTCCGCTGCTAAGGGCATTCAGCAGTCGGTCAATTTCTTCCTGAGACATTACTTCACCCACGTCATTCACCTCCCCACCTTATTACAGTTTATGTATTCTATTGTTTTCGAGTATGGAATCTATTCCATACTCGCATGCATCGAATGTCCCACATTCGATTCATTGTTACTGATATACAATATCACTGAAGGCTACGCCGAAAATAAAATCAGAGCCATACAGTGCCTGGATCTTCTCTAAAATTGCCGTTTTAATCTGTTCCTGATTTGCCTTCGCATCAGCCATAGTGTAAGAACCGAATACATTGATGATTTCATTCTTAATCAGGCCTTCCTGAGGGCCCAGATCACCGGCTCCGTAGGTTTCAAAATCTTTATGCTTATTATTTAATGACAAACTGACAGAAACCATACAGAAATGTGCTTTTCCGGATTCGTCATCCTTCATGGGAATGGTCATGGAATCGGAAATGTTGTAAACGGTAATGTCCGTCATAGGTATGGTATCGGGAGTCTGTCCTTCCTCTGTTGATTCCCCATTGTTTAATTCCAGATCCAGCGCCAGAGCAATTCCGTCAACCAGCTTTGCTGTCTTTCTGGATGCGCCCATCACACTGAACATCATCACAGAAGTAAGCACAATATTTACGATCAATAACGCCAGTATAATCACTGACAGCATATTCTTTTTCATAAATAAATATTACCTCATTTACAGAGCATTTGTATCTGCCAAAATATGTAAAAGTTTTTATCAGCCATAGCAGTTTTTAGAAATCGCTGGTGGAATTATAAATATTGATCTCTACCCGACGATTCTTTGCCCTGCCTTCCGGTGTACTGTTGTCAGCCACAGGGATATATTCTCCACGCCCCGCATGCTGAATGTTGGCCGGATTCAGATTCGTATTCTGAACCAGATAATAGAACACAGAAAGAGCTCGACCACTACTCAGTTCATCATTATTGGAATATTTGGAACCGGACATAGGAACATTGTCGGTATGTCCTTCAATTTCAATGGTATGTGTGGCATATTTTTCTAAAATAACACCAACCTGTTGCAACACAGGCAAACACTCTTCTTTCAGTTCCACACTTCCCGAGTCAAACAACAGGGAGCCCTTTAAGGTAAGCTGCACATATTGGGAAGTGAAATCAATATCCACATCCTGAATCATATCTTCTTCAGCCAAAGCTTCTTCAATCAATTCTGCCAAAGCTTCCGACTGCTGCAGTCCCTCTTCCGTCATCTGTTCTCGTAATTCTTCAGAAGTGGCTTCCGTCAGCTCCTCTGATTCACCCATATCGGATGCACCCATACTGCTCACATACTCAGACAATTCATTCAGCTGGCTTACACCATTGCTGATCAAAACACCGTCACCAATGGCAGTTGCACCTGCCGTAAAGATACTAAAAGTCTGCTGGTTAAAAGAAGCCGCCACCAGTTCAAACTTCTTGGCATCTACAGTTGACATGGAAAACAACAAAACGAAGAAACACAGAAGCAGATTCATCAAGTCAGCAAAAGTACTTTGCCAGGCCGGTGCTCCGGGCTTTGGTTCATCCGGCTTCCTCTTAGCCATCCGCCTCACCTCCGCCTTCTTCACCATTTAAGGCAGCGCGCTCCTTCGGTGCAATAAACGACTTCAGTTTTTCTTCGATAACACGGGGGTTTTCCCCCGCCTGTATAGAAAGAAGGCCTTCGATTTCTACCTCTTTGACCATCATTTCAGCAGCGTTATTGGTTTTTAACTTTCCTGCAACCGGTGCACAGATCCAGTTTGCAAGCAAAGAACCATACAAAGTAGTAATAAGTGCAACAGCCATGGACGGACCAATGGTAGTGGGATCATCCATGTCCTGTAACATATTAACCAATCCAACAAGTGTACCGATCATACCCCAGGCAGGACCCATAGCTCCCAGATCATCCCAAAACGCAATGTTTTTCTTATGGCGGTCTTCGATACCTACCATCTCAGTCTCCATAATGCCACGTACCAGTTCCGGATCGGTACCATCCACGATCAGCATGATGCCCTTTTTCATAAACTCATCATCCAGATCGCTGGCTGCTTCTTCCAGGGAAAGCAATCCTTCCTTTCTGGCAACATTGGAAAGTTCAATAATCTTCTTGATAGCCGCTCCCACATCGTTGCTAGGAGTTTTTAACACAAGGGAAAAACTTTTCAATCCGGACAAAAAGCCGGCCATTGTATTGGATGCCATGACACAACAAAAAGCACCACCGAGTGTAATCAGTGCTGATTTATAGTCAAGGAATCTGATCATGGCCGAGAAGCCTACGCCTGAAACGATGGCGAATATAACCAGAACAATACATACAATTAAACCGACAATTGAAGCTATATCCACAATAAACCTCCGGGGGCATCAGCCACTAAAGGGCAAAAATGTCCTTTCTATACGATTTTACTAAACTTTTTATTTCTTGTCTACTTTCTTTTACAATTATTTTGCGCCCCGTGGTAAAGGAAATAACCGTGTCCGGCGTTTCCTCCACAAGCTCAATAAGGTCAGGATTTACAAGCACTTTCACGCCATTTATCTTTGTCACTTCAACCATTCTTTCACCCTCTCCTTCTTTGTAATGCATCTGATTTATCCGCTATTTTTCGCAGTGACTTTTTCCTTTATCCGTTTGCGCCTCTACTCAGTTTGTACTGTCATATATGTATGCTCCGAAAACAGATTGCGGAAGCCGAAGGAATCGAAAAAAGGGGGACCCATCAGGTCCCCCTGTCACTGCCCTAAATCAAGGCTTATCGTTTCAGATTTACCAGTTCTTCCAGCAAAGTATCGGATGTTGTAATGATACGGCTGTTTGCCTGGAAACCACGCTGTGTGGTAATCATCTCTGTAAATTCAGCAGACAGATCCACGTTACTCATTTCCAGAACACCGGTTGTCATGTAACCGCCGCCGGTTGTGATATC
>CALZKI010000210.1 GCA_945787995.1 uncultured Lachnospiraceae bacterium
GCAAGGAGAAAAGTGATGAAGAAAACATACAAGATCGAAGTGGACTGTGCCAATTGTGCAAATAAAATGGAAGAGGCTGCCAAGAAG
The DNA here is from genome assembly GCA_945787995.1 of uncultured Lachnospiraceae bacterium. GTDB lineage: Bacteria > Bacillota > Clostridia > Lachnospirales > Lachnospiraceae > Acetatifactor. Next base: position 88 of record CALZKI010000210.1, read on the forward strand.
ACAAACGGCGTGGCAGAGGCAACAGTGAATTTTATGACCTTGAAAATGCAGGTTGAATTCGAAGAAGGTGCTGATTGCAAGTCTGTTATGCAGGAAGTACTGAAGAACTGCAAGAAAGTTGAAGATGAGTGCGAAATCTATCTGTGATGTGGCATAATCCGCGTTGCAGATTGACTGCAAATAACGATAACCAAGAATAATAGAGGTATTCGCACATGACAAAAAAACAGAAAAAAGTACTTTATCGCATATTGATATCTGCTGCACTGCTGGTTGCGCTGGCTCTGTTGCCTTTGGACCGGCTTCCTTATACTGCACTGCTCAGATTTGTTCTTTATATGATTCCCTATCTGGTCATTGGATATGATGTGCTAAAAAAGGCTGTAAAGGGAATTCTGAAAAGGCAGGTTTTTGATGAGAACTTCCTGATGGCCGTGGCAACTGTGGGCGCTGTTCTTCTCGGAGACTACAAAGAGGGCGTGGCAGTTATGCTGTTTTACCAGATTGGAGAACTGTTCCAAAGCTATGCAGTGGGGAAAAGCAGAAAAAATATCAGTGAATTGATGGACATCCGGCCGGATTATGCCATGCTTGAGGTGGGTGGCAGCCTGGAACAGGTGGATCCTGACGAAGTGCCTGTGGGTTCTGTGATCGTGGTTAAGCCGGGTGAAAAAATACCCATTGACGGAATTATCATAGAGGGTTCGGCTTCGCTTAATACCGGTGCACTCACCGGGGAAAGTCTTCCCAGAGAAGTTGCTGCCGGAGATGAAGTCATCAGCGGCTGCATCAATATGAGCGGTCTGTTAAGGATTCAGACCACAAGAGAATTCGGCGAATCTACAGTATCCAAGATCTTGGAACTGGTAGAAAACGCAAGCTCCAGAAAGTCTAAATCGGAACAGTTTATTTCCAAATTCGCAAGATATTACACACCGGCTGTATGCTATGCCGCATTGGCATTGGCCTTCCTGCCGCCGGTGATAGGCAGGTTGTTCCTGCAGCAGCCTGCGCAGCTTGGAACCTGGGTGTATCGTGCATTGACCTTTTTGGTCATTAGTTGCCCGTGTGCTCTTGTTATCAGCATTCCGCTTAGCTTTTTTGCCGGAATCGGTGCGGCAAGTAAGGCCGGTGTACTGATCAAGGGTTCCAATTATATGGAAACCCTTTCCAAAACAAAAACAGTGGTTTTCGATAAGACCGGAACCATGACCCAGGGGGTTTTTGAAGTAACCGGTATCCATCATAGCAGTATGGATGAGGAACAGGTGCTTAGGTATGCTGCCTATGCAGAAAGTTTTTCTAATCACCCCATTAGTATCAGCATTCGCAAAGCCTATGGCAAGGATATCGATGCATCCCGTGTATCAGATATAGAAGAAATCAGCGGTCATGGTGTTACTGCAAAGGTAGATGGTATCTCTGTGGCAGCAGGAAATCAGAAGCTGATGGAAAAACTGGGTATCCCGTGTGAACCATGCAATGGTGTGGGCACGGTGGTGCATCTTGCAGTAAACGGCAATTATGCAGGTCACCTTTTGATTGCTGATGCGCTAAAACCTACTGCAGTGGCGGCCATTGCAGCATTGAAAAAATGCGGCGTAGAGAAGACTGTTATGCTTACCGGCGACCTGAAGCAGGTTGCAGAACAGGTGGCAAAGCAGTTACGGATTGATGAAGTACACAGCCAGCTGTTACCTGCAGACAAGGTGCTGCAGGTGGAGCGACTTTTGGAGCAGCAGAATGGCAAAGGGCGTCTCGCTTTTGTAGGGGATGGTATTAACGATGCTCCTGTATTATCCAGAGCAGATATCGGTATAGCCATGGGGGCTATGGGTTCTGATGCGGCAATCGAGGCTGCTGACGTGGTACTGATGGACGATAATCCGATGAAAATAGCTACAGCCATAGGTATTTCCCGAAAATGTATCCGTATTGTCTACCAGAATATATATTTCGCAATCGGGATAAAACTTCTATGTCTCCTTCTGGGGGCTCTGGGAATTGCTAACATGTGGGTGGCAGTGTTCGCTGATGTAGGGGTTATGGTTCTTGCTGTATTAAATGCCATTCGGGTGTTGTTCTACAAGCCGGAACATGCTCTGCAGAAATAAGTGTTCATGTCAAATTAATCGAAATATGCTCTGACCCTTCATAATGCCGAGGCGTTATAGAACAAAGAAATATCCGACTCATCTTGGTTGGAGACATAGTGCTCCGTATCCGGACACTTCGTTTGGAACAGAGGGATAGGCTTCAAGCTGCCTTGCAAGGCGTTGCAGGGTAGCTTTTATTTTTTGCCCGTACATATAGCGGTCGTTTCCTCGCACAATACCCCATTCCATAAGCAAAGCAGCTCCGCCGGTTACAAAGGGGGCAGCGAAGGAGGTTCCGGTAAATGTGCTGTATCCGCCTAACAGATCATTGCTTACGATGTTCACGCCGGGTGCAACCAGGTCCGGCTTTACCCGGGTTTGAAAAAAGGTAGATGTGCCCGTTGCTTCCCTGTCTGTAACCAGCTGCTCTAAAATGTATCCCCTGCCGGAAAAGTCCGGTACCAGGTCTGTATAGGGATCGTAAGCACCCACGGTGATCACTCTGGAAGCAGTGGAGGGAATGGTGATGGTATTGGAGGTGTCCGGATCTACAAAACGGGTTTCCAGGGAACGGGTCAAGCCTACAGGAAGATACAGGTTTAGTGACAAAGGATTGGAAACGATTTTTTCTATTCGAAACTGCCAGATTCCCCGGGTGAGATATTCTGCCTTTGGAATGAAATCAAAATAGAGCTCCTGGTTGATGCTGTAGGGAACCGGGGTACCGATATAAACCAGAATAGTTTCGCCGGTGGTGGATATCGTTAAGCTTCTGTCCAGGGAAGCTGCAGGACGGAGAAAAGTACCTGTCAGAGTGGGAAAAGTTTCCACAATAGGATATACTGTTCCATCCGGGGCAATCAGAG
>CALZKI010000211.1 GCA_945787995.1 uncultured Lachnospiraceae bacterium
TTACTGTTCCACTGCAAACACATAATTCATATCATACGTTCTCACATACAACTTTCCGTCTTTATAGTAGAGATAATCCGGTCCGGTTTTCACCTTGATCTGTTCCAGGGTTGCGCCGCTTTTTTTATCCAGCTGGTAGATATAATCGGGTTCATCGGTAAAGCCATAGCCACAGACAATGACATTGTCCAGAACCACAAAATGCAGTGCATTGTTTACCAGATTTTCACTCTTCCAAAGCAGGGAGCCATCGGTCAGATCAATAGCCATAATGTAGGCGTGATAAGGCATAGTCTCTGCATAGGTTCTGTGGAACATGGAAATATAGACAATATCATCCTCTGCGTATGCACACTGAAATTCCGGGTACCAGCCATCCTCCAGACCGGGATGCTCTGCCACACCCACAGGATAATAGAAATCAGACAGATCCAGTTCGTATTTCACTTCACCGGTTTCCTTATCTGTGATGTAAAGTGTATATCCCATGGGCTGCACGCTGGGATCATCAAAGGCAGCATAGAAGTCATATTGTCCCGTATCCGTGTATCTCATATCTTCCAGGCCATATTCTGTAAACCATTCTTCTTCATCGATTATTTCATTGGCTTCCTTGTATTCCAATGTGATTGTTGCAGGTTTCGCTTCATATCCTGCCAAATCCACCGTATTGCAATTGTCTTTGCTTGGATTCTCTACGTAGTATTGGATTGGTTTTGGCATTTCGGGAAGCTGCATGGTGGGCTCCAATTCTCGCATCTCCCCGGTAGCAGGGTCGATCTCACAATAGGATATGGCATTGACTGTGTATGCATCTCTCCAGCCAACGGATTCTTCGGCACAATAGACCACCTCATCCATAACAACATAGATCTTCCCGTCTACGTACTCGGCTACTTCCACGTAGTTGAATTCCTCACCGGAATAATCTACTCCCATTTTATCAATCTGTATTACATCTTTTCGCTTCAAGCTGTCGTTTCCATCGGGCACCATCAGATACAACTGATCGGTTTCATAATCCTTTTGCACCTCATAAGGTATATAATCACAGGCCACTATTTTCGGCAAACTGCTCTCCAGAAATCTGTCTGTACAATAGTCAAAAGCATCTACTATATCCTCTTCCTGAATGATTTCCAGACTGTTTTCTCTTGTCAGATCCGCTTTACAAATAACGGGATAGTTTAAGAAATGACCTGTTCCTGCATAGAACCCCACGCCCAAATACACTTCATTATCCTTGATGGCCATCTGGTCCACTTCACACAAAGGATCTAATCCCTCATCCGGTTCTGCAGGCATATCACCCAAGCATTTCAGTTCTCCTGTAGATAGCTGATATGCGAACAATTGATGCAGCATTTCCCCATCGCTATCCCAATAATTAATATGGTACATACAGTACAGCAACGTATCTCCGCAGAGGAAGAAATTGTCTACGCCGCATTCCACATTTTGTAAGTCCAGTTCACTTACCGGCTTTCTTCCCTCATATACCCGTGCAGAACTGGTTCCGTCAATTGCATATACTTCAGCAACATATCGGCCTGTTTCCGGGTCAACATAACGCATATACGCTTCCCCAAGGTTCGTAATCTCTCCTGTGGAAAGATTCACTTCCACCAGGGAACCGGTAAAAGACTCATCATATTGGGTCAGATAAATTGCTCCCTGGTAATAAGCCATAGGTGTTCCAATGGCAAGCGTGGCAATTTCTTTTGTCTCACCGGTCACTGTATCGTAACACATCAGATAACTATCCGTGGTTTCTTTCGAACCACCGCGAAACTTACCATAAAGAACGGACCGATTGACTGCTTCTTCAGACAATTTGAAGTAATAGACGCAATCATCTACTTTGATGAAATTGCCTCCGTTGTTATACACGTGTTCCTCTTCTTCTACCACCGGATCGTCCTCTGATACAGCTTCCGTCTGTTCTTCCCCGGTACTGCTAACATCCTCATCTTGAGAAATAGTTTGTGTTTCCCCACTCTCAATAGCGCCAACCTCTTTGTCAGTCTCCTTTCCGCACGCACATAGCAAAATGCTCACACACATCAGGCAGACTGCAAGTCTGTTGATTTTTCGCATCATAATCCCTCCTCTATGATATATGTTTCATTTCTCTTATTACCCTATTGTACATCCAACATCATAAAACTCTTACATACATAACGGTACTTATGTTATGATGGCGATGTGGTTTTTTATCATATCCGTCTATTGATATTTTATTATACAAGACATCATGTGGAAAATAAAATACTGATATGGCAAATAATATTCTGAATACTATCAAGATTTGCATGTTCTATTCATGAAAATGATTGCTGGATAGTAAAAATAAAGATAAGGAGACAACACATATGCATATGGCTGACGCACTTGTGGTTCCTGCCGTAGCAGGTACCATGTATGCACTTTCAACCGGCACTGCCGCATATTCTATAAGAAGAGTTCGTTTAGAACAGGATGAAAAGAAAATTCCTGTCATGGGGGTTATGGGGGCATTTGTCTTTGCTGCCCAAATGATTAATTTTACGATTCCCGGAACCGGTTCCTCAGGCCATCTCTGTGGGAGTATGTTACTATCGGCAATCCTGGGACCCTTTGCCGGATTCTTAACCATGATCGGCATTCTATTGATCCAATGCCTGTTATTTGCCGATGGCGGCCTGTTGGCACTTGGGTGTAATGTATGGAATATGGCATTCTATGGGTGCTTTATCGGGGGCTTCCTGATTTGGAAGCCTATTATGCGAAAGGGATTTAGCAGAGCCAAAATCATGGCAGCCTCTATCATAGGCTGTATTCTTTGTCTGCAGTTGGGAGCCTTCTCTGTAACCGTGGAAACACTTCTCTCCGGTGTAACAGAACTGCCCTTTTCTGCTTTCGTATTGTTTATGCAGCCAATTCATCTGGCAATCGGTCTGGTAGAAGGGCTCATCACCGCTTCTGTACTTATTTTTGTATATGAAGCAAGACCCACTCTGCTTTGGACCGGCGATACGGCATCAG
>CALZKI010000212.1 GCA_945787995.1 uncultured Lachnospiraceae bacterium
CCCAGCCAGATCATCAGAATGAAAGGTCGAATAACCATCCTGCCCAACCCGTAAATCAGGAGCTCATCTCTGGGGTTCAACGGCACATAATCCCCCAGATTATTGGTGATCATGACAGCAATGGAAAGTACCAGCAACATATAGAAATCAATACGTAACCGGGAAAAAAAGGCACGATCCTTAAAGATCAACAACCAGGTGATCAATATCAGGAAAAGTATTGGCAATTGGGTCTGAAAAACCAAATCAAAAATCATGGAATTCTCCTCGTTTCTCAAAAGCTCATGTTAGTATCCGATTATGTTAATATCTTTTCGGAATTGTGTTCCTACGCCTAAGACCTATATGTCTGTTTCAGACACGCTCTCGCTTCATGTTCCAACCTAGCGGGAGCACGATTCCGAAAAGGGGCGTTATATAAAGTATGCCAAATAAATTTGTGTCGAATTTGTCAAAAATGTACAATGCCATTTTCCGCACATGTGGTAATATAGATTTGAAATTTACAAAAAATTTACTCTGTTCGAAAGGGTTTCACGCTATGGCATCCAGGAAATATGAAATCAACATGACATCCGGCCCGTTGCTGGGTAAAATCCTTCTTTTTGCAATTCCGCTGGCACTGTCCAGCCTGTTGCAGTTATTATTTAATGCTGCAGATGTTATCGTGGTAGGACGCTATGCCGGAAGCATGGCCCTTGCAGCCGTTGGTTCTACCAGTGCGTTGATCAACCTGCTGACCAATCTGTTTATGGGTCTATCCGTAGGTGCCAATGTGCTCTTTGCAAGATACATCGGTTCGAACCAACCGGACAGAGCAAAGGATCTGATGCATACTTCTATCACCATCAGCATCATCTGCGGTGCTATCCTGACTGTCATCGGACTGGTTTTCTCCCGTCCACTGCTTCATCTGATGGGAACACCGGATGAAGTCATCGGGTTAGCCAGCACCTATATGAAAATCTATTTTCTGGGTATGCCTGCTATGCTCTTCTACAACTTCGGAAGTGCCATCCTGCGTGCCGTGGGAGATACCAGAAGACCGTTGATCTTCTTAACCGTTTCAGGCTGTATCAACGTGATCCTGAACATCTTCTTTGTAACCCAGCTGCATATGAGCGTGTCCGGCGTGGCACTTGCAACCATTATATCACAATTTATCTCTGCCTGTCTTCTTTTTTACTGTATGGTTCGGGGACAGGGAGCCTGTCATCTGGAAGTCAAAAAACTTACCGTAAAATGGGAACATTTTCAGAAAATCGTATCCATCGGTCTGCCAGCCGGTTTACAGGGCATGATTTTCTCTCTTTCCAATGTATTGATTCAATCCTCGGTAAACTCCTTCGGTGCTATCGCAGTTGCCGGAAACTCTGCAGCCGCCAATATCGAAGGCTTTGTATGGGTTGCCATGAATGCCTTCCACCAAACCGCCATCTCCTTCACCAGCCAGAACTACGGTGCAAGAGAATTCAAACGTGTGCATAAAACCCTGATCTGCTGTCAGTTCCTGGTTATCCTGACCGGCCTGTTGCTGGGAAACGGTGCCTACTTCTTCGGCAATACCCTGCTTGGCTTCTACAATTCGGACCCGGAAGTAATCGCTTACGGATTGACCAGACTGAAATATATCTGCATTCTCTACTTCACCTGCGGTGTGATGGATACCTTTGTGGGCTCCATTCGCGGCCTCGGCTACTCCTTTATGCCCACTATCGTATCTCTCCTTGGAGCCTGTGCACTGCGTATCGTATGGATTCTGACAATCTTTAGGTACTTCCATTCTCTTGAAGTATTGTATGTGTCCTACCCGATTACCTGGATACTGACATTATCCATTCACTTCATCTGCTATATGAAGGCTACCAAGAAGCTGTTTGGAAAGCCTGTGGCAGAACAGATTGGTTCATGATGTGTTGTGGACTTTGGAAAAAACGGATAACCAACTGTTTCATCATGGGATTCTATAAAGAAATCCAATGGACAGTTGGTTATCCGTTTACTTTGTTTTCTTTGTTTTCTTTGTTTTCTTTATTGTTATCTTTTTGTATTTCTTTTGTTTTCTTTTCTCTTTGTAATCTATTGTTTCTTGCACAGGTCTTGCTATCCTGGATGGTCCTATGCTTAATTCAAAACTCCCTTTTTCGGAATATCATTTCCGTTTCATTATTGTCTCCAAAAATCCTTCCAGGCCTTCTACCACGTCACGGTAGGTTGCATCAAAATCACCCGTATACCATGGGTCTGCCACATCGCGGCTACTTCCTGCGAAAGTCAGTAGTTTATAAATCTTTTCCTCCGGATCCCCTCCCGCTATACGATTCATATTACGAATATTGGCAGAGTCCATCCCAATCAGATAATCATAATATTGATAATCTTCTTTGGTCATCTGTATCGCACGGTGTGGTACCAGAGGGATTCCAACCTGCCTCAGCTTACCAACAGTTCCATAATGCGGTGTATTCCCAATCTCCTCGCGGCTTGTAGCAGCGGAATTTATCTCAAACATATCTTCTATGCCACGTTCCCTGACCATGTGGGTGAAAACGCTTTCAGCCATGGTGGAACGGCAGATGTTGCCGTGGCAAATAAATAATACTCTAATCATACGCTTTTTCCTTTATTTTCATGTGTTTCAGCCGTTTTTATACTCTGCTAACTTGGCATATATTGGTATAAAATGGCATAGTTTTGTAAGCAAAAGGTGTAAAATAAGGTGTAAAAATATCACCTTTACACCTCGGTATTTTACACGGTAAATGGATTAGACATTTGCAATTCTTTCAATCTCAGCCTTGTCATCCTCGAACTTAACATGGGTATAAACATTAAGTGTCACACTTATTTCAGAGTGCCCCATAAGGTACTGTAAAGCCTTAGGATTCATCCCGGACTTTCTGCCAAACGGATCCTTCTTAAGAAGATTAATTACTGTTCCGTATCCAGCCATTGTAGTAGGTCTTACTCCGGTCTTTACCGAAATATACTTTTCTACAAG
>CALZKI010000213.1 GCA_945787995.1 uncultured Lachnospiraceae bacterium
GAGAGAGGTTGTCTGCACAAGGGAATCATACTTGATATGTAGTTATTTTTCAATTATTTAACTGTAGGCAAATATCCGTTCTTTTTCAGAGCCGGTCTGAGAGCCATATACACAATTGTAGATACAATAGTGGAAGTAACAGCATTGATAGAGGTGCTGGCTACGTTCCATGCAAGAGTCAGTTCAGCTGCGGGTTTTCCCAGAATCAACAGTTTGTAGAAATAGCCTACAAGTGGATCGAAAATAACGTTGAACAGAAGACCGCCAACAGCAGCAAGTACTACATAACGGAATACTTTTTTGGTGTCGGACTCTGTGGAAATATGTCCAAGCTTGTGAGCAATGAAGCCGGTAATCAGACCAATGCACAGTTTCAAGATGAATGTTTTGGGTGCATATACAATGTACACCGGATCGAATAAGTCTCCGATTGTCATTCCCAGTGCACCACCCAGGCCACCAAGAAATCCACCAAGAATTAATGCTGCGATAACACATACTGCATTGCCAAGATGGATGGAAGTAGCATCACCACCGGGTAAAGGAATCTTAATCTGTAAGAAAGTAAATACCACATAAGACAGAGCTGCAAATAAGCCGACTAAAACGACTTTGTAAGTTTTTTCGTTTTTCATAATGTAATCTCCTCGTTTCGTTTTTACTTCTCCTTCGTCAGAAACCATAATCCCCTCTGTCGGAAATTTATTTTTCTCCTTCGTCAGAAACCATAATCCCTCTGTCGGAAGTTTATGTTTCTCCTTTGCCGGAAACCATAATCCCCTCTGTCGGAAGTTTATTTTTCTCCTTTGCCGGAAACTATGATTTCTTTTGTCAGGAGTTTTTCTGTCGCCCCAATTCAGAAATAAAGTTTTGAAAAGGAACTTTTCTTTTATGTTTGCAATTATATACACAAACCGTTAATATAAAAATATGCAATAATAATTATTTTTACACATACAGTTTGGAGAAAATCAAAAAATGAAACGAATACTTATCAATCAAGATAACAATTCTGAACAATTTTTATATGAACAGTTATATTCTGATATCAAAAATCAGATTTTGGAAGGTGAAATGGAAGCAGAGGAACGATGCCCCTCTATCAGAGGCCTGGCGGAAACCTTGGGCATTAGTGTGACTACAGTGATGCAGGCATACAATCAGCTTTTGGCGGAAGGATATATTTTCAGCAAGCCGGGCAGTGGGTATTACGTGCAAGGTGGCTTTGATGGAGAGCTGATACCACAAAAAGGGCATACAGAGTCAGATACTGTTGAGGAAGAACGGAAGGACGAGTACCCTTATCTTTGCGATGAAGAAGTGTTTGACTTTGTAAAGTGGAAAAAGTGTGCAAACAGAGTTTTTACAGAATACAGTAAAGAACTTTTGTATGAATCCAATATCAAAGGAGAGCTTGCACTGCGAAAAGAGATCGCAGAATATTTGCGCCGGTCTCGTGGGGTTCATACGAAACCGGAAAATATCGTAATCAGTGCGGGCACCCAACAGATTGCTTTTCACCTGGGACGTATCTTGAAACGGGATCATGTGAATATTGTGGCAGTGGAAAAACCGGGGTACGCACCTGTGAAATCCATGTTTCAGGATGCCGGTTTTCAAGTGGTGGAGATTCCCGTGCGAAAAACAGGAATTGACATCGGTATGCTGCCTGCCAATTTGAAGACAGGGGTTTATGTAAACCCATCAAACCAATTTCCTACGGGAGTGGTTATGCCTGCCAATAAGCGCTACGAGATCCTGGATTGGGCCAAAGAGAATCATTGCTATATTATCGAGGATGACTACAACAGTGAACTGCGCTATGTGGGGCAGCCCCTTCCTCCTATTAAAAGTCTGGATGTTTATGACAGGGTTATTTATTTGGGCTCTTTTTCCTCCACATTGTTTTCTGCCATAAAGATTTCCTATATGGTTCTTACGGATGAATTGACCAGACGGTTCGATGCTATGGAAAAAACCTATACCCAGACCTGTTCCAAGGCGGAGCAACTCACCCTTGCCTCCTTTATGAAGGAAGGCTTTTACTACACAACCATTAAAAAGAAGAGAACCCTCTACACGAAAAAGCTGCAATTGGCGATCGCTGCCTTTGGCAAATATGGCGGAGACAGGATTACGCTGATAAACAAGCAGTCCGGTTTGACTTTGACGGTGAATGTCCGGTTAGGTGAATCTGAGAAGAAAGGATATGGACAGAGCATATCTGAAAAAAGGAATGTAAAAAAAGAAATAGGAGAGAATCGCGATACATGCGCAGTACAGGAGTTGCTAAGTAATATGCAGAAATTGGGCATTCGTACCTACTATTTGGAAAACATGTCGGGTGAGAACAATGTCATGCTTTCCATTTATTATAGTGAGATTCCGATACAAATGATGGAAGCAAAGATAAAGGAACTATGTGATATCTTTGGTTAGCTCCCTTCCGGCTGTTTTGGTCGTGAAGGTGGTGGGTTACCCTTCCAGCAACCAAACCGGGAAGTTAGTTGCAAAACCTTCCGGCTGTTTTGGTCGTGAAGGTGGTGGGTTACCCTTCCGACAACCAAACCGGGAAGCTTTTTCTTAGCCTTTCAAATAATTTCCTGTCATTTTGGTCGCGAAGGTGGTCGGAACCCCTTTCGGCAACCAAACCGGGAAGCTTCATGCAAAACCTTCCGGCTGTTTTGGTCGTGAAGGTGGTGGGTTACCCTTCTGGCAACCAAACCGGGAAGCTTCATGCAAAGACTTCCGGCTATTTTGGTCGTGAAGGTAGTCAGCACCCCTTTCGGCAACCAAACTGGGAAGCTAGTTGCAAAACCTTCCGGCTACCGACTACATTCAGAATCGTTACTACCCAGAAGAAGCACGTAAACACTACATTGAGACGAAACCTAACCACGACAAAATATGAGGATACAAAACGCACCATATCATATTGAGAAGTTAGGCTGAATTCGATAAAATA
>CALZKI010000214.1 GCA_945787995.1 uncultured Lachnospiraceae bacterium
CTTTGCCACCCGTCGGATGCTTTTATCTTGTCTTCAGGAATTCATATTCCCGTTTAGCAACCTGATCGTCGGGATAACTTTTCAGATATTCGCTCATCAGTGCTGCCGCAGACTGAAAATCATGTTTGTACTCGTAAGCAACTATTTCATTGAACTTCAGGGTCTGCATCATATCATTGCCTTCCACCTGCATGCCTGCCTGAAAAGCTGCCAATGCTTCATCATAGTTCTCCATTTTCATCTGGCAAAGACCCATCTGATTGAAGAGCTGTACCTGGGACTTGTCTTTTTCCAGATAGCTTTGATATACGCTGATGGCATAGCTGTAATCACCGGTTTCTTCATAAGATTTGCCCAGATAAAGAACGATCTGGGGATCCTCATCCTTGTTGACACTGTCCAGAGCCTTCTTTGCTTCCTCATAATTCCCCAGGAAATAGTAGAAACGCCCTTTGTCATAGTCACTCATGGCATTCCCACTTTGGTCAATGGCATTCTGAAGCATTTCCTTTCCTACATCGATGTATCCCTCTTCCGAAAAAGCGGAATAAATCTCGATTATCTGATCAAAGTTCTTTGGCTCCAGCTCTATTGCCTTATCAAAATCTGCTCTGGCTCCCTCATAATCATTCAGTTTGAGGGCGGTGCAGCCCTTGAAGAACCAGGCATCCGTTTCATTCGGTTTCAGTGCCAAAATGGCATCATAGACTTCTGCTGCCTCCTGGTACTGTTCATTTTTATAAAAGGCGGTAGCAAGATAGTAATTGATATCGTAATCCATATCTTCTACCACACCATCGCCGGCATTCAAAGCTTCCGTAAAAGACTCAACTGCGGCACCATACTCTGTCATTGCCAGATGCACAATACCTTCTCCTCTGGCAATCAGACGAATGTCTTCCTCATTTGCTCTGGCCTGTTCGAAATCTGACATTGCAGTCTGATAATCCAGCGCAGCAATGGAATCCATGCCGGCTTTTGTATATTCATTTTTTTCCCCACCGCAACCGGTGCACAATCCAACAGCCAGCGCTCCGATAAGCGCTAACTGCTTCCATTTTTTTATCATATTTTTTCCCTTATATGTGCCTTATTCAGTCTCAGACAAAACGCTTATCGTAACCCGGCAAAACAGTTTTATCATGAGCCCTTTTCCTATCGTACTTATCTTATAATTTTAATGGACAAGGTTTCCCTGTGTCAATGATTCAAAAATATGTCTTTTTATAATACAGAACTTCAACAACCATCCCAATCAATAGCAGTAAAGCAGCCACCCACCAGGGCAGCATCAAAAAAAGTCCCTGACGCCCACCGAAAAACACCAGCAGATTTACAAAACCATGACAAATCATGGGCACCAGCATGCCCTTTTTCTGATCTACACCGGCCATCAGTGTGCACTCATAACTATACGCCAAATAAAGTCCCATAAAGAACCCATAAAGTCCCTGCACCAGATTTGCATGATATATTCCGAAAAACAGAGCGGAAATACCAATAGACAAGGCCGCAGAAAAGTAGCATTTCATATGACTGTACAGCAAATAGCGAAAAACATATTCTTCCACCAATGGGGAAACAATACCAAACAAAAGAATAGCCATAATAACCGGCGTTCCCAACTGTCCCTGAGAAGTGACGTGGAATGCACCTGAGAACCGATTCACTCCTGTCTGCAACAGAAAGCAGTTCAGAAAAACCGCCAATGCAGTAAAAACCAGCATACATTTCACCACATACACTCTCGGGTTATATGTAGGCCTTCTATCATTTTGCCGATCTGCTTCCGGGTCACAGGTATTATTTTCACATTTCATGCTTTTCCATAAGACAGCTTGCTCTGCCTCCGGAAAGAGTGCATGAATCCGGCAATATCTTTCCACCCACCAGGTGACTGCCATTGCCAGAAGCATGTCCAGAATCTGTACCCCTGCAGTAACATATGCACCATTTTCCTGTAACAGGTTGGCCATCTGCTCTCCCGACCCTACCAGCAGATTTACCAAAATGTACAAGAGGAACTGTATGATATCATGAGAGGCGAAATAGATAAATAAAGGAAACAATATATAGATTGTCTTTTTCATACGCTTCTTCCAGCCTTTCGGAGTCAATTGCTTCAGTCATTTGAAAGAATCAGCACTTCCATATCATCCGGGACAAACACATTTCCCCCAAAGTTTTCTTTGGCTTCCCTTGTATATGCTTCCTTCCGGATATCCAGATGGTCATCCTCCGTATGATAGAGTATCAGGTTCTTAATGCCCAGTTCTTCCGCCAGTTTTCCGGCATCCAGAGCCGTGCTGTGATGCTTCTCATAGGGTTTATACCTTTCCCTGTGTTCATAGAGGCAAAAGGCCTCACACATCAGATAATCCGCCCCTACCACAAGTGATCTGTTCTGCGCATTGTAGGGCTCGTCCCCAAGGCAGACTAACACAGGAGTTCTGCCGTCAGAAAGGTTCTCCACCGGTTCCATGCGGAAGCCATACTGTAAAAGTTTGGTGGAATGAATATCAAAAAAGGTTACTTTCTGCCCCAGCAATTCTCTCGTATCTCCGTCACCTACGGTGTCAAAAAGAATTCTGTCTTCAATATATTTTGCCTGCCCTTTTGCCAGAAGCGTTTTGCACAAGCCGGGCAAAAGATCTGTAATACCCTGATGACAATGAATGGTAAAATCACCCTCATAGGTTCCTTTCTTCATCAAAGTAGCCATCTGACGGATGACCCAAATGACACCCAGAATATGATCGGTATGGGCATGGGTCACGATCATGTGATGAAACCTGTCAAAAGGGAGCTGCATTTCCTTGAATTTCTTCAGAATCTGGTTGCCGCCGCCGGCATCTACCAGCAGGTATTCCCCCTGATGTTCCATCATAAAACAGGTATTGTAGCAATTGGTTACCATAGCATTACCGGTACCCAACATCTGTATTTTCATGTTTTCTTA
>CALZKI010000215.1 GCA_945787995.1 uncultured Lachnospiraceae bacterium
TTCCGGTCACCTCTGCTCCTTCCACATCAGTTTCCTGTGTTTCCGGGATCAATCCTGTACCCGGTTCATATACTGCTCCCAATTCACAACAGCTTTTTGAAAGCTGATTTCCAGCTGATATGTTTCAGACAAATTGCTTCCGTAATCAGAATCTTCGGCAAATTCTATTCCGATGGCATAATGCTGCTTTCCGTTTACCGGCTCTCTTTTTTCCATGGCAAACAGATAAGCACCGGCACATTTCTTTGGCAGACCTTTTAACTTTGCCTCCGGCAGCGGCTTATCCGGCACTTCATTTACCAGTACATCATTGGCGTCATAATACTTATAGCCTTCCTGAAAACCGGACAACAATTCTCCGCCCAGTAATCGAATCTGTGTGGTGCCTGCATAACTGTCTGTATAATTGGTATTCTGTGAATTGTTGGCTTTTACAATAAGTGCCTCCACCTCCAGAAACAGTCCTTCCTCCGTCACCCGAAAGGTATTGATCTGACAATCCCGAAAAGAAAAATGTTCCAACTCGTCTACGCTCTGAAATCCCATACAATCTGTCTTCTTTCTCTTTCTTAATTATGTTTGTCTCCTTTTCAGAATTGAGTTTCTACACCCACCACCTACATATCTGATTGCAGAAATGTTGGCCTTAACGGAATACAATGCCAAAAAGGAGTATCGTTTTTATTGTACAGCCCTGCTATAATCAAAACCTCTGTCGCTTCTGCAATGAACAGGCTTCACTTCAAACCAGGTCAGCCCATAAGGAAGCAGTTCCATTTCCAGCGTTACCTTATTATCCTTCGCCTGCAAAGCTTTGGACTGTACATAAGGTACCGCCACGCCGCGCAGCAGTTTCAACTGTTCTTTATTCAAATGAGAAGGTTCCCCAAGGTCATGCCATACCTTCAAAGGATTGGCATGCTCCTCATCTACCAGTTTGGTGCACAGACACCATTCAGTTTCTTCCCCCGCTTCCAGTTCCAGCGTCAGATTCAGTACCTGCTGCTTGTCAAAACACATATTATAGGCAATTCCTCTATAGCTGCCCTCTTCCGTTTTTACCAGCGTCAGCTCATCGGAACACTTCAGGCAAGTGCCCTGTAAGCTTTTCATAAATGCAAACGTCCAGAAAGTAGGTTTCGGAATCAATCCGTTGGCCACCAGTCCAAAGCCTCCGTGGAACGGGGTAAACGGAACGCCTTTCTCTTCAAAGATATCTCCAAATGTCCAATAGGAATAAGAATCCGAATACTGTCCCATGTGGGAAAGCTGCCATGCAATGTAGGAAGCGTTTTTTACCGTGTCATGAACAGGGCTGTCCGGACTGTACGAGGTGTTAAACTCTGTAATATGCATAGGAAGTCCCTTCATATTTGGGTAGCTGTCGATCAGTTCTCTGGAAACCTTCAGCTCCTCCAGGGTCTCCCATGGATTCCGAAGGGGGGCATATGTATAATGTCCGTCAAAATCCGGTTTCTCAAACATGTAATGATGTCTGGTAATGAAGTCCGGATAAATCTTCTCTCTTTCGCAGAATTCCAGAAATTCTCTCAACCAACGAACATCATCAACACCGCAAATGGCGGGACCACCGATTTTGAATCTGTTATCCAGTTCTTTTACTGCTTCAAATGTTTTTTGGAAAAGTTTGAAATACTCTTCCATATCGGCGCCCTTCCAAAATCCCGGAAGGTTTGGCTCGTTCCAAACTTCAATGGGCCAGGTCAGCACTTCTGCTTCCCCATAGCGTTCCATCAAATGCTTCAGGGTAGCCTGTACCAGAGCCTGCCAATTTTCATATTTGGCAGGGGGCGTAACATTTCCTTTCCAATAGAATACGGTTTGATCTCCGGAAGCCATCTTCGCGGGCATAAAACCCAATTCCAGAAAAGGCTTAATGGCCTGCTCTTTATAGTAATCCATTACCATATCCAGATAGGTGAAATTGTACTCCACCTGCACATTGCCCTCCGGATCCTTGTATTCCTGATAGATAGCCATATCATCAGAAAAAAGGCCATGACCCCTGATATGTTTAAACCCTATTTCTGCCTGGTTCATTGCAAGCTGCTCCTGATAAGCCTTCTGCAATGCCAATCCCATACGACCTGTACCTACACAGAAATCCACTTGATTGTTGAAAAACTCGCAACTGTTTTCGTTTACCTGATAGGCTACTTTTTTCTGTTCCATCCTGTTCCTCCCTGATCTTTTCTTGTCTTTATCTTTCGTTCTAATTCTCTATACAATTTCTTTGTATACTTCTCGAAATTCTTTCCTTTTCTGTCCGCTGCATTATGATATGGATTTATTACTTGTTTCCCTTTAGGCGGATGTGTCTCACCAATTCTGCTTGTCTGCCTGTGCTTCCATCCAGGGAATAAACTGCTCCATGGATTCCAAAATCACAACACTTTTCTCTTCCATTTCCTTGGTAGGCGGAAGCATATCCGGAATCATCACCGGTTTCATTCCTGCACGATATGCGGAAATAATGCCATTGTAGGAATCCTCCAGGGCATAACACAGGGTAGGATCAACACCCAGTTTTTCACAGGTCATCAGATAGATGTCCGGCTCGGGTTTGCTTCTTTTCAACTGGTCTCCTCCCATGACGACCTGAAAATAATCGTACAGACCTGCATCCTGCAGTTCTTCCGTGACAATGGCAACTCTGGTAGAAGAAGCCAATCCCAGGGGAATGCCCCTCTCCTGTAAAGCCATAAGTGTCTTTTCCACGCCGGGTTTTATGGGTAACCCATCCTTCTTCACCCATTCCCGAAATATGGCAGAAGCTTCTGCACTAAAAGTATCATAAGGGAACTCTTTCCCATAATGGGAATCCACGATTTCTTTTGTTTTCACTTTGTTGGTACCTATACATGCAAGAAACACCTCTTCAATTCCTTC
>CALZKI010000216.1 GCA_945787995.1 uncultured Lachnospiraceae bacterium
CCCCCATTATGTGGATGGCAATCAGGGAGAAGAAGAAAAGCTTCGTTCCTGTTACAGAAAGAGTTTACAGCTTGCAAAGGAAAACGGAATCCGATCCATTTCGTTTCCGCTTATTTCTACCGGAGGATTTGGCTATCCCAAGGAAGAGGGCATGCGAATTGCGGTAGATGAGATAAATGCTTTTCTGCTCCATAATGAAATGGATATTTTCCTGGTGGTATTTGATACGAAAGCTACACAGTTGGGAGAGAAGATCTATCCCGGACTGGAGGCATACATAGATCATAACTATGTCAAAGACGCCGGGAAGAAAGAATATGGTGATGCATATTTTGGATCCGGGAGACCCGATGAGCCCGGGTATGACAGGTATCTTGCAAATGTGCGGAGGATGGAGCAAAGACTATCCCCCAATGTTTGTAACTACTCTAGGAGCATTGCGGACGAGGCAGAGTTTGATGAGTGTGATGAGGAGGAAGCATTCGATTTATGGAGCGATGAGGAGTCTGCTCTTGCATTGGAGAAGAAGCTGAATGAGAGACTGGCACATAAGGCAGATACCTTTTCTGAATACCTTCTCTATCTGATAGCCTCCAAGAATATGACAAATGTTGAAGTGTATAAGAGGGCCTGTCTGACGAAGCAGTATTTTCATAAGCTTAATAAGAATAAGAATTTTCATCCGGAGAAGAGTAAGGCATTGCTTTTATGCGTGGGAGCAAAGCTTAATCTGGATGAAACGAAGGATTTACTTGCCAGAGCGGGATATGCTTTATCTCCTGCAGATCTGACAGACATTATCTTTTCCTTTTTTATAGAACATAAACATTACGATGTCATTGATATCGATATTCAGCTTGAAGAGCATGGACTTCCATGCATTATTTCATAGCACCGTGCAGGTCGCCCTGGCAGCGACCTGTTTTTATTTTACGTCATATATAATGAGCCCATAAGAAAAACACAGATGCAGATTCAATTTAAGGAGGGCAATGATATGCGTAAAGGTTTAACAGAAGTTGTATTTATTTTGGACAGAAGCGGTTCCATGAGTGGCCTTGAGGCTGATACGATTGGTGGCTTCAATTCTATGATCGCAAAACAGAAGAAGGAAGAGGGAGAAGCCTATATCTCCACAGTTCTCTTCGACGATCAGACGGAGGTGCTTTATGATCGGGTGCCGATTCAAAGAGTTGAGCCCATGAATGACAACCAGTATTATGTCAGAGGTTGTACCGCACTTCTGGATGCATTGGGTGGAGCGATTCATCACATCGGGAATGTCCATAAGTATGCCAGAGAGGAAGATAGACCGGAGAAAACACTGTTTATCATCACAACAGATGGTATGGAGAATGCCAGCCATAAGTATTCTTATGATAAGGTTAAGAAGATGGTGGAACGGCAGAAGAAAGAATATGGTTGGGAGTTCCTGTTCTTAGGAGCCAATATTGATGCTATTGAAGTTGCCGGCAGATTTGGGATTGCTGCCAACAGAGCAATCAACTACAAATGCGATAGTAAGGGTACACAGTTAAATTACGAAGTACTTAGCAGAACAGTGAGTGAATTCAGGGCTTGCGAATGTGATGATGAAGAAGCCATGGATGAGATGTTTGAGACCTGCTGTGCGCCGATTAGGGAGGACTATCAGAGACGCCGGTAGAGATAAATAATACGCTTTGAAATATCACTAGCTAGCATTGGCATAATAACATATAATAGGAGCGTAAAAGGTCGAAAGGAGGCCGCGGGATCAATGGAAAACAAACGAAAACCGGTAGAATTTTATTTCGGAAAAGCAGGAAGGTTTTTACCCCTCCTGGCGGCATGCGGCATGATTGTATGGGCTGCCTGCAGTCAGTCCAACGTGAACGGTTATGTGGTTGCATTTTTTGTGGCGGTGATTGTGGGTGCAGTTTTTGCAAAGGATGATAAAGCGTATGGGGCTGCTATCATTCATGGATTAAGCAAACCCATGTTTTCTGTGATTGTACTTGCTGTCATACTGGCAGCCATTTCAGGGAAAATGATTTCTTCCAGCGGCATGGTACAAACCATCGCTGCATATGTGGTTTCTGTAGGACTTACCGGACGCCTGTTTGTGGTTGCCACCTTTGTGATGACCTGTCTTCTGGCCTTTGCCACAGGTACGTCGGTTGGAACCTACTTTGTAGTGATTCCCATTCTGTTCCCGGTGGGCGTGATGGCAGGAGTGGCACCGGAATATATGATAGGTGCGATTGTTTCGGGAGCTGCATTTGGTGACAATCTGGGACCCATTTCGGATACCACCATTGCCTCCTCTACCACCCAGCATGCGGAACTGGGTATGGTGGTAAAGACCCGTACCCGGTATTCTATTCCGGCAGCAGTGGGAGCCTTGCTTCTATTTCTGGCATTTACCAAAACCACAGATACCACCATTGTTCTGGAGGGGATAAAAGAAACTGCGGTTAACCCGATAAGCCTATTGATGCTGGTGATCCCTATTGTGATCATCACCCTTTGCCTGAGACGGAAACATCTTGTGGTGGCATTGTCCTGGGGCATTGTAGCCGGTACTGTAGTGGGGTTGCTGAGCGGGCTCTATTCTGTAAGCGATCTGTTGGCGTTCCCCGGAGGATTCGCGGTTGAGGGTATTGTGATTTCGGCTATTACAGGTACGGCAGGTACCGTTTGTATGTTAATTGGAGTGTTTGCCCTGATCGGCGTGATGGAAGCCGGTGGAGTGTTTGAAAGTGTGGGTTCTTTGTTGAACCGTTTTGCAAAATCCAAAAGAAGTGCGGAAACCACCATTGTTTTATCCGCGGGAATTCTCAGCATGATTACTGGAGTGATCTCAGTGGCAATCGTGGCGCTGGGTGACCTGGTAAACGAAATCGGCGAAAAAAATGGGGTG
>CALZKI010000217.1 GCA_945787995.1 uncultured Lachnospiraceae bacterium
CCGGCGTTATTGCAGGCGGGACAAAGGACTGATGGGTGTACCGTCCTTTTCCAGCTTCAGGAACAGATTGCTTCCTTCTAAAGTAAAGTATTTGGTGGGGGCAGCAATACAGCCGATGGGTTCCCCTACGGAAACAAAGCTGCCTTCCGATACGGTGATTTGATCCAGCTGTCCGCAGGTCAGTGCATAACCGTCGCCTAAATCCATGACAACCGTGTTACCATATTGAGGATCCTTCGTGACACTTACCACCCGTCCTGTGGCAGGTGCTGTGATGGCAGTTCCCTGTGTGGCGGAGATGACAATGCCCGGATTGTATTTGTATTGATCCAGTGTGGGATAATAGACTGTTTTATCCATGCTGAAGTTGATCAGCACATCGCCTACCACAGGCCATTGCAACATATCGGAATCCTGAAAGCCAAGTGCCGGTTGGCGTGTCATGGACAGGGCTTCCGTGTCCTCCACAATGGGAGCCAGTGTTTCCTGCACAACAGGGCTGTTGGTTCCTGATGTGTCGCTGCCTGAAACGGCAGATATATCTTCACTGCTGTCTGAAGAGACTATGGGGCTGCTTGTAGAGGGTGTGATCTCAGATGGTGCAGTCATAGAAGGCGAAGCGGATTCTGTGGGATCGGCAGTGGCCTGAGGGGGACAGGGGGCTTGGGATGCCCCGGACTGCTCTGCAAACAGGTAATCGGGATCATAATCCAGTTCTGTTTCGGAGAACAGGTCCTGAGATAGTGTATCATCCATTGCGAAGCTATTGGTATTGTCCGAAACAGAGGTATCAGATGAAGATGTATTTGGTGTGTTACTGTCTGATTTCGGAATCGCCTCCTCAATGCTGCTCAAATCAACCACATAACCATTATCATCGGTCTGCAGGTTTTTGGTTCGGATATATAAACCTGTTGTAGTCAGTGCTGACAATAGGATAAAAGCTGCTGATGCAAGGATAATGGTTTCTTTTTTGCGATTATCTTTCATAACTTGTATTCCTCCTGTTGGTTTTATGGTTATTTTTACCGAAAATGTGAAAAAAAATTCAGGATGTGATACAATAAATCTGTATGAGTTTTGATATGAAATGAATCCGGGTGGTATACAAATTGAAGATTCGTAGAAAAATTGTTGCATGGCTATGTCTATGGACCGTTGCTATCACCGGATGCGGAGGCATAGCACCGGATCGGAATGACCTGTCCGTCGCAGAAGAAGCAAAAAGTGAACACGGAGAAAAAGAGACACCACCTGTTTCTTTGGGGTTTTCCCAGGAATTTACCTATCAGGTTTTGCCTATGAAAACCTCTGTGAAGGTTAACCAGATAGGATATGAACCTTCCCGGGAAAAGATTGCTGTTTTTGAAAATGCTGCGGTTGACGCAGAGTTTGAGGTGATAGAGTATAAAACCGGAGAGACTGTCTATACAGGGCGTATAAAAGGCTCTCAACAGTCAGAAGAGGATGACATTTCCTTTTCCTATGGAGATTTCACCTCCTTCAATCAGGAAGGAACCTTTTGCATTCGGACAGAAGGAATCGGATATTCCTATCCCTTTGTGATCAGGGAAAAACTTTATGACGGGTTGTTTCAGGATGCTTTGAAGCAATTCTACTTCAGTAGATGTGGTACCTCCTTACCGGAAGAATATGCCGGAGAGAGTGCCAGAAATGCCTGCCATACCTCATTGGCCAAACTGCAGGAGGATATGAAATCCGAGAAGGATGTAACCGGGGGGTGGCATACAGATGAAAAAGGGAACCGTTCTGTTTTGATGGGATGCAATACCATGCAGACGCTGCTTTTAGCTTATGAGATTCATCCGGAAGTATTTGGGGATGATACACTGATACCTGAGCGAGAGGATCAGATTCCGGATTTGTTGAATGAGTTGCAATATGAGGCCCAGTGGCTTCTGAAAATGCAGGATGAAACCACTGGTGGTGTGTACGATGGTGTAAGAACCACAGATTATGGTAATGGAAACATGTACAGCTATATTCAACCCGTATCGGTGGCCACTTCTCTCCGCTATGCAGCTGCTATGGCTAAATTCAGTTATGTATACCAAAATTATGATAATCAGTTTGCAACCATGTGCCTGCGTGCTGCAGACCGTGCCATACGATATGCAAAGCATTATCCTGAAGAACTTGATGAGGGCTTGCTTTTTCAAGCAGCAGTAGAATTGTATCGGGCAACCGGGCAAATCAGCTATCGAAATGATGTAGATGCCTATTTGATCTCACATACTTCCTTTGATATGGAAGATGATGCTGTTTTTCAGGCGTGTACCACCTATTTGCTTTGTAAGCAGAGGGTGAACATTTCCTATTGTGATATGATGATAACCAATTTAATGAAATATGTGGAGAGATTGTCCACACAAAGCCGTGACCTCACGTATTTAGCTGCTGATCATACCTGGGAAAAGGGTACGGTTTTTGATATGCTGCGCAGTGCCCAGAGAATGGTGGTGGTGAATTACGTCATCACAAACAGCGAGTATGACAGATTGCTGCTGAACTATACCCATTATTTTCTGGGATGTAATGAAGAGGCACTTTGTTATGTGGGACAGTATGGAACCCATAATGCAATGGATGTTGGCAAGGATGCAGGCATTATGAATCAGGCAGAAACAGATGCTTTGTGGATTATGTTGCTGTCCGACATACAATAAGAACATAAATGAAAGAAAATAATAACAAATGTTTTGTTAAATGCAGATTTAATATATAAACACAACCATGAGAGGCGAGGATAGTGTGAAAAATCACACTGATGTGCTGATTTTTCACACCGCTATTTGTTTCGGAGCGAAAGCAAATAGCTGTTATGGCAGATGAGAAATCGCCTTCGCGAATTTCTCATCGCCTCTTCGCGACAAG
>CALZKI010000218.1 GCA_945787995.1 uncultured Lachnospiraceae bacterium
CAGGGACGTGGTAGGGACGTTTCTTTTGTCTCTGCCATCGCCCATTGTCATGAGGAGTGTCCCCCTGGCATGCTATCACTTTCTTGTAGACCAACAAACGACTATGTTAAAATTATCGTAACTCCATCGTATAATTGTTTTGGGTGTGGCTAACCGAAAGAACCTGAAGGAAGAATAAACTACAAAGTAAAGGTTTATGAAATTGGTAGAAAAGCGGTAATTAAAGAAATAGCCCCAAATGAAGATTACAGAAACAGGAGGTTACAGAAATGCGTTCAAAGAAAAAGCAAAATCATCAAGATTATTCAGCAGGCAGCAAAAAAGTCTCTCTGCTCACATGGATACTTCCCTGGTTGGTACTTCTCCCCGGTTTTCCGGCCATCCACTTTTACTTTAAGAGCGGTATTCTTTTTAATACACCCGGCGCTGAAGAAGCATATCTTAGAGCGAAAAATTTGTTTTCGCTATTTTATCATACCGCCATCTATGGCGGCGCAGTCTTTGCCGCTTTAGAAGTCATCATGGCCTTTTGTTACTTTTTAACTTATCTAAAGTTATGCTTCGGGAAAGATTTCGCCTCTGCAAAACCATATGGTAAGGCAAGTTTAAAATGTACCTTTTTTGCCTTTGGAACTTTGTTGTTGATGTTTTTTGTACATGCATTCACCTATGGAATGGGCGTGTAATGTCGCGAAGCCATTGGCTCATCATCACAGGAAATCTCGACGGTATTGGGAAGGTGTTACTCCCTCGGCCTTTTTGAATACCTTGGTGAAAACTCTGTAGTCCCCATATCCGGACTGTTCTGAGATATCCGCCACAGATAAGTCTGTAGTTAACAGGAGCTTCTTTGCTCTCTCCATGCGGATATTGGTAAGATATGCCAGGAAATTAACGCCGATCTCATTTTTAAACAGCTGGCTGATATATTGAGGGTTCAAATGAAATTCGTCAGCAAGAACCGCCAGACTGATTTCTTCTGACAGATGCTCCTGCAGATATCTGGTAATGGACTGGATGGTCTTTTCTTCCTGCGGTTCTTCCGCAGACAAGGTCTGGTTCTGATACATGGCGATTTTCAAGTTGTCAATGCAGGTTCCAAATTCTTCGTAATTTACGGGTTTCAAAATATAGTCTGTAATCTGTAGTCTTAATGCTTCTCTGCAATACTCAAAATCATCATATCCGGATACAATAACAAACGCTGTCTCGGGATGCTTCATGCGAGCCATCTGAATCACCTTCAAACCATTCATAATAGGAATGTTGATATCCATGATAGCAATATCCGGCTGCAGACTATCAATTTTGGCCAGTGCCTCCATACCATCTGCCGCTTCACCAACCACTTCACAATCGTGGGCTTCCCAATCAAACAAGCGTTTAAAGCCCTCTCGAATCATGATTTCATCGTCTACCAGTAAAACCCTCAATTTTTTCATATCTGCTCCATTCCGGCCGTGCCTTGCTACAATTCACTGTTTCCTCAAACTCTTTCCATTTCACTTTTTCAAAAGAGTAACTCTATGTATCTTCTGTCAGTGGCAAAAGAATGTGGGCTGTTACACCACCTTCTTCGTTTTCTGTGTATGATAGTCCATATTGACGGCCACATAACAGCTTAATCCGTTTCTGCACATTTAGTAGGCCAATACTGTTTCCGTTCACTTTCGGGGCTTGTCTGTCATAATGAGCCAGCATTTCATCTATTGCTTTTTTCTTTTCCGGTTCAAATCCACTTCCCGTATCGCGTATGGTGATTTCCATTTTATCACCTGCCACAGCCTGTGCAGCAATGGTCACTCGGCCTTTATATCCTTTGTTCTTTATCCCATGGAGCAGACTGTTTTCCACCAGTGGCTGCAGGATAAAATTGGGTACTTTTACACCACCCAGATCCGGATCGATATCATACTCACAATGCAGGTCCGGATATCGATAGCATATCAAATCCGTGTAGGCTTCCAACAATTCCATTTCGTCATCTAAAGAGACCATGGAGCGATCCACCTTTACAGAACGCCTGAAAAAATCCACCAGCCGCATCAAAAGTTCTGCAACCTTCTGGTCTCCGTTAAGCTGTGCCTGAATGCGAATGGTATCTAACGTGTTATACAAAAAATGAGGATTTACCTGACTTTTCAAATACAGCATGGACATTTTCTGCTCAATCAACTCTGTACGGAGAGCCGCCGGATTTTCCAATGTCAGATAAAAGGACAATGTCATCAGTGAAATACCCATTCCACTGATAAGCCATGTGGGATTGATTGCCTGCAATACGCATACGACGAATTCAATCATCAAAGCTACGCCTATGGCTGCTTTTTTCTTCTGCTCCACTTTCTTCCAATTTACCAGAAGAAGCATGCCGCAAAGAAATAAGTAAAAAAGTACAGCCGCATACGGAGCAATTACATATGGGCCAAACGAATAGTTGCCCCGTTCGGTTTCTACATATGTAATCGGCAAAAGAAAATCGGCCAAAAGACTAAGCACCAGAAAAACTCTCGCCGGAATATCCAATACCCGTGGCTTATCTGCCTGTTCTGCCACCAGGGTAGCAATGTAATGGTAGAAAAGATATACCACCAGTACGATGCTGGCAAGGAATAGTCTGTGCACCGCGTCATTAAGAACCAAGGGTACCGTTTCCAAATGATTTACTGTATACACCGTAATGCCATCCAGTGCCAGATTAGCCAATACAACTCCCAACAGCACCGAAAAGGTGTTGTGAAGAGGTGTACGTTCTTTTTCTGTTGAATAATAAATGAATGCCACAAAGGCAATCGACAAAAACAAGGCTATTTCCATGCGAAGCATAGGCTTTCCCC
>CALZKI010000219.1 GCA_945787995.1 uncultured Lachnospiraceae bacterium
GAAAAGCAAGATGAGAAATGGGGGCTATGGACTATGACAGGAAAATATGTAATGGCGTTGGATCAGGGAACCACCAGTTCCCGCTGCATTCTTTTTGACCATGCGGGAAACATCTGCAGTATGGCGCAGAAGGAATTCACACAGCTTTACCCGCAGCCGGGCTGGGTAGAGCATAATCCCAGAGAAATCTGGTCTTCCCAGCTTGCAGTAGCCATTGAAGCCATGGCCAATGTAGGTGCAGAGCCTTCTGATATTGCAGCCATCGGCATTACCAACCAGCGTGAAACCACTCTGGTCTGGAATAAAGAAACGGGAGAACCTGTGTACAATGCCATTGTATGGCAATGCCGCAGGACTTCAGATAAGATTGACTCTCTTGTGAAACAGGGCTATACAGACCTGATTCAGAAAAAAACCGGACTGGTTCCCGATGCCTATTTTTCCGGAAGCAAAATCGGCTGGATTCTGGATCATGTGGAAGGAGCCCGAGAAGCTGCCAAGGCAGGAAAGCTGCTTTTTGGTACGGTGGATACCTGGCTGATATGGAATCTCACAAAAGGGAAGACCTTCGTTACGGATTATACCAACGCATCCAGAACCATGCTGTTTGATATCCACAATCTTTGTTGGGACAAAGAACTGCTTTCCTTATTTGATATCCCGGAATGCATGCTGCCGGAGGTTAAGCCATCCAGCTGTATTTATGGAGAGACGGATCCCGGTGTGTTTGGCGGCCGGATTCCCATTTCCGGCGCTGCTGGAGATCAACAGGCTGCACTTTTCGGACAGTGCTGTTTTGAAAAAGGAGATGCGAAAAATACATACGGAACAGGTTGTTTCCTGTTAATGAACACAGGAAGAGAAGCCATTGCTTCCAAAAACGGACTGCTGACCACCATAGCAGCCAGCATGGATTCGCAGGTGGAATACGCCCTGGAAGGCAGTGTGTTTGTGGCAGGGGCATCGATTCAGTGGCTGCGTGACAGTATGCGTATGATAAAATCCGCTGCCCAGTCGGAGGACTATGCAGCAGATGCCATAGATACAAAAGACGTGTATGTGGTACCTGCCTTTACAGGCATGGGTGCACCTTATTGGAATCAACATGCCAGAGGAACCATTGTGGGAATTACCAGAGGCTGCGAAAAGGAGCATTTCATCAGAGCTACCCTGGAATCTATTGCATATCAGACCGTAGATGTGTTAAAAAGTATGGAGGAAGATGCAGGTGTTCCACTGGGTGATTTAAAGGTGGACGGAGGTGCCAGCGCCAACAATTTCCTGATGAAATTCCAGGCAGATATGATCGGGAAAAAGGTGCGTCGCCCTATGTGCATCGAAACCACAGCGCTTGGGGCTGCCTATTTGGCAGGATTGGCAGTTGGGTACTGGAAGAATAAGGAAGAAATCCTAACCAACTGGCAGCAGGGGAGAGTATTTGAACCTACCATGCCCGAAGAAGAGAGAGCAAAACGTTTGAAGGGCTGGAAAAGGGCTGTTCGCTGTGCTCTTGCCTGGGCAGAAGATGAAGATTAATCAGTTACCATATGAAATGGATGTTCTATGGTAAATCACTGCGTAAATTGCAGAAGCAGAATGCATTTAATTAGGAAAGGATAAAAGAAAATGGTAACACAACAGTACAAAGATATGTTACAGGGAAAATCGGTAATCAGACAGTTGTCTGAATTTGCTACAGCAAGGGGGGCTGAGATTGGCTATGAAAACGTGTTTGACTATAGCCTTGGTAATCCTTCTGTGCCTGTACCGCAGAAATTTACAGATGTGATGATCGATATGCTGAAGAATCGGAACCCCATGGAGCTTCACGGTTATAGCCAGAGCCAGGGTATCCCCTCTGTCAGACAGAAACATGCGGAATACCTGAATAAGAGATTTGGTATGGATTATACAGGGGAGCATCTTTTCATGGCTACCGGTGCTGCAGGTGCCATTGCCCATGCAGTTCGTCTCGTGTCTCAACCGGGAGATGAGATTCTGACTTTTGCTCCGTATTTTCCGGAATATGGTCCTTACATCAACCTGACAGGTGCAAAGCTGAAGGTGGTGCCCGCAAACACAGTTGATTTTCAGATTAATTTTGATGCATTTGAAGAAATGCTGACAGAAAAGGTTGCAGCAGTACTGATCAATACACCAAACAACCCATCCGGCGTGGTTTACTCTACAGAAACCATCAAGAAGCTGGCTGCCATTATGGAAGCCAAACAAAAGGAATATGGTCATGATATCTTCCTGATCTCCGATGAACCCTATAGGGAGATTGTATTTGCCGGTGTGGATGCACCTTACCCATCCAAATATTATGATAACTCTATTTCCTGCTACTCCTATTCCAAGTCCCTGTCACTTCCCGGTGAACGTATCGGATATCTGGCAGTCAATCCGAAAGCTACGGATGCTGCACTTATGTCTGCTATGAGTGCACAGATTTCCAGAGGAATCGGTCATAACTGTCCGCCATCCATCATACAGTTAGCAGTAACGGAAGTACTTGGCGAAACAGCAGATCTGTCTGTGTACGAAACCAACATGAACCTTTTATATAATGAATTAACATCTCTGGGTCTGGAAATTGTGAAGCCCGGCGGAACCTTCTACATGATTCCTAAGGCTCCCGGCAAAGATGCAAAAGAGTTCAGCGAGAAAGCAAAGAAATATGATTTGATCATTGTACCCTGTGACAGCTTCGCCCTGCCCGGTTATGTGCGTCTTGCATACTGTATCGACACAGAAAAGGTAGAGCGTTCTCTGGAAGCATGGCGTAAGCTGATGAAAAATGAATATTAATGCTTCCAAGGTCAAAAGCCAG
>CALZKI010000220.1 GCA_945787995.1 uncultured Lachnospiraceae bacterium
GTACTACGTAATCTGTGCATGGGTTTTTCGGTGAGAAATTTGTTGTATACCCGATGTTCAGTGCGATGCATAAATGTTTCTAAATAGACAAATTCTTTTTATACTTATAGGCAGATACATTTTTTGACTTCTTTTTCTTCAGGGACTTGGCACAGAAAATAGCCGTTGGGTATTTCCTGCGACCGTATTGGGACGGAATGCAGGTAATATAAAATCCTTGTTGAAGAATATGTATGGAAAGGAATTGACACTATGGAACGATTGCATCTTGTTGATACGAAAGAGCAGAATGAGTCGGTGCAGGTTCATGCGAAGAAGACGGATGAGATTTGCAAAATATTGGACAAACTTTTGATAGAGAACAAGCCATTTACCGTGATGATATCTGTGACTCCGGAAGGTGTGGTGTCAGAATGCCGGGAGGTAGGTTCTTCCGGGACGGGTAGTAATTCCTGCACGTGTGGTTGTTTCGGTACCGCTGGTTATTCGGGTGTAGGTGGCGGGTCTGGTGCAGATGGTTATGTCGGTGCTGGTGGTCATTCTTGTTATTCGGGTGCAGGAGATTATGAAGGAATGGATTGTTCAGGAGAAGGTGTGAACGGAATCGGCACCAACTGCGGTAAGGAACAAGCACAGAGACAGAGACCTGTACAGGAAAGTCTTGAGAAGCAGGTTACTGCGGTGATTCAAAGTATCGGTGTACCGGCACATATCAAAGGGTATCAGTATTTGCGAGAAGCCATTCAGATGACCATTGAAGACCGGGAAACCAATAGTGCCATCACAAAGGTGCTTTACCCCACGATTGCAAAGAAGTATCAGACTACGCCCAGCCGTGTGGAACGTGCCATTCGACATGCGATTGAAGTGACTTTTTCCAGAGGACCGGTAGAGCCAAAGGAAGAGATGTTCGGCTACACAATCGGTTATGGGAAAGGAAAGCCTACCAATTCGGAATTTATTGCTCTGATTGCAGATCGAATCAGGCTTCAGAATAATTTGGGCTTGTAAATATATGCAACTGAATTCAGAAAATCGTTTATTCATGCAAGAAGTCTGTTTTTCTGAATGTTTGCATGCATCTGAATAAATCCCTCCGGCGTATGGCAAAGATGTGCAGATGAAAATGTCCCACAAAAGTGCGACGCTCTTCTCGCCGTCCATAACGCGAAGACGTTATGGAATGGTTAAAAAAATGAAATAAATTCGTCATAATGAACAAAATATAGAAAGCTTTTGACCTATATTCATATATGTTGTAAAATAATTTCTGTAGGAATACTTGCTGCAATGAGTTCATTGCATAGCAACTTTCAAAAAATGCATAATATTACTCAAGAGAAAAAAACGGAGGCTTTTCATGAAAAAGATACTGTTTGTGGCTTCAGAAGGAGTACCATTTATCAAAACAGGCGGACTTGCCGATGTGGTAGGTTCCTTACCTAAATGTATTGATAAGCGTTATTATGATGTCAGAGTGGTTCTTCCCAAATATACCTGTATGAAGGAAGAGATGAAACAGAAGTTACAGTACGTAACCCACTTCTATATGGATTTCCACTGGAAACAGGAGTATGTCGGTGTTTTGTCTGCAGAAGTGGAGGGAATCACTTATTACTTTGTAGATAATGAGTTTTTCTTTAATGGTTTCAAACCCTACAGCGACAATGCGTTGTTTGAAATTGAAAAGTATGCCTTTTTCTGTAAGGCAGTTTTGTCTATTCTTCCTGTGATTGATTTCAGACCGGATCTGATTCACTGTCATGACTGGCAGACAGGTTTGATCCCTGTCTATCTGAAGGAGAGATTTGCGGGGGGAGATTTCTACCGCAACATTAAGACTGTAATGACAATCCACAACCTGAAGTTCCAGGGAAAATGGAGCGTGAAGGAAGTAAAAGAGATTACCGGTCTTTCGGATTATTTCTTTGCACCCGACAAACTGGAGGCCTATAAGGATGCCAACCTGTTAAAGGGTGGTCTTGTGTATGCAGATGCAATTACTACAGTAAGTGAAACATATGCAGAAGAGATCAAAACAGATTTCTACGGTGAGGGTCTGAATGGTTTGCTTAATGCCAGAGCACATGATTTGCGTGGTATTGTCAATGGTATTGATTATGATGACTTCAATCCTGAGACCGACAAGTTTATTCCTTTCCCTTATAATGCAAATAACTTCCGAAAAGAGAAGGTTAAAAATAAACGTGCTTTGCAGGAAGAACTGGGCTTGGAGAGAGACGATAAGACCATGATGATCGGTATAGTTTCCCGTCTCACAGGTCAAAAGGGATTTGACCTGATCGCTTACGTTATGGATGAACTTTGCCGTGACAATGTTCAGCTGGTTGTATTAGGTACCGGCGAGGAACAGTATGAGAATATGTTCCGCCACTTTGATTGGAAATACAACAATAAGGTTTCTGCTAACATCTATTATTCAGAAGCTTTATCTCACAAGATTTATGCGGGCTGTGATGCATTCCTGATGCCATCTCTGTTCGAACCTTGTGGATTAAGCCAGTTAATGTCTTTACGATATGGTACACTGCCAATTGTTCGTGAGACGGGTGGTTTGAAGGATACCGTGCAGCCATACAATGAGTATGAAGGCACAGGAACCGGTTTCAGCTTTAAGAATTACAATGCCCACGAGATGCTTAGAACAATCCGTTATGCGGAACAGATTTATTATGACCGCAAGCGCGAATGGAACAAGATGGTCGACAGAGCAATGGCCGTTGACTTCTCCTGGAAGGTTTCCGCGAACAAATATCAGGAAATGTATGACTGGTTGATAGGGTAGAA
>CALZKI010000221.1 GCA_945787995.1 uncultured Lachnospiraceae bacterium
TATTCTGTGGACTATAACGGGCTGATCCGAGATTTTGACTGGTGTAAGTACGAGGATTATCCCACTTACTTGTATGATGATTCTGTATGGAATGATACCTCATATGTTTTCAACAAATCCATTTTCTATCATGGTGTTTGTACGAATCTGGTTATGACTTTAACCGGGCAAAACAGTACCACTATGGACGATTATTCCTCCTGGGATAAGGAAACCGGACTGGAGTACATTCTGCAAAATTATGATAGAAATAATGTATTGGATTATATTCCGTCTACCCTGGAACCGGAGGAACAGGAAATTGTCCGCAAGAACATTCAGACGAATCTGGTAGATCTGGCAAACCGACACCCGGACGTACAGTTCTATATGATATACACTCCGTACAGCATTTGCTATTTTGATTCCCTGATGCAGGAAGGCTCCATGGAGCGCCAGTTTGCGGCTGAAAAGATGGCTACGGAAATGTTGTTGGAATGTGAAAATGTGAAATTGTTTAACTTTTTTGACCAATATGATGTGATCACAAATCTTGATAATTATCGTGATAAAGAGCATTACAGTGCTGAAATTAACAGCCGGATTCTGGAGTGGGTTGCCGCAGAGGAAGGCCTGGTGACAAAGGACAACTATTTAGAACGTTTGGAGCAGGAAAAGGCATTCTATTTTTCTTACGATTATGATAAAATCTATAAATAACCATTCTTGCATGGAACATGCCTGAATGACAGATTGAAAATGAATGGAAACCGTTCAAGTACGCCACCGGCGTACTTGCCGCCAGGTGTGCGCTCCGAAGGAGCCTTCATCTGCGCACTTGAAGCGGGGGGACACCCCGGCTGATAGTTTACCGGACACAAAATGGGGGATTTCTACAGAGAAAGGAATAGTGGCTTATGGTAAAGGTTATAGTAGAAGGCAAGGAACATTTATACGACGAAGGGATTAAGTACGAAATCGTTGCGAAGGAATTCCAGAAGTCCTTTCAGGACACCATCGCTTTGGTTGTGGTAAATGGCAAAATCCGTGAATTGATGAAACGACTGGAGAAGGATTGTACGATTGAATTTCTTACCACAGAGTCATCCATTGGTCATAAGACTTATGTCCGCACTGCAGTGATGCTTCTTATGAAGGCAATTCAGGATGTGATGGGACAGGGAAGCACCAATCATGTGAAGGTGGAGTTTACCATCGGTGCAGGTTATTACTGCAGCTTCAATCATGGCTTCCATATGACAGATGAGCAGATCGGAAGAGTTAAGGAAAGAATGCATGAGCTGGTGGAAGCAGATCTGATGATTACCAAGAAGTCCTATCATGTGGATGATGCCATGGCTCTTTTTGAAAAACTGGGCATGCAGGATAAGATCAAACTGTTCCGATACAGAAGGAGTTCTTCCATTAATGTATATTGCTTAGGAGATTACTATGATTACTATTATGGCTATATGATGCCAAGCACCTCCTATGTGACGGAGTTTGATGTGATTCCATATGAAAACGGATTGATGTTAGTGCTGCCGTATAACAATGAACCTTTATCCAAGGATACTTTCCAGCCACGTCATAAGCTGTTTGAATCCCTGGTATATTCCACCCGGTGGAACAATCAGATGGGGATTGATACGGTAGGTGATCTGAATGAAAAAATCTGTTCCGGAAATGTGCAGGATTTGATTCTGGTACATGAAGCATTGCAGGAGAGAAGAATCGGTGAGATTGCTTCCGAAATAGCTTCCAGGAAGGGCGTAAAGTTTGTGATGATCGCGGGTCCTTCTTCCTCCGGTAAAACAAGTTTTTCCCACAGACTCAGTATCCAGCTGAAAACCTATGGCTTAAAGCCACATCCCATTGCCCTGGATAATTACTATGTGGATCACTCGGAAACACCTTTGGATGAAAACGGAAATCCGGATTACGAATGTATCGAGGCTTTGGCAGTAGATTTGTTTAATCAGGATATGCTGCGGCTGTTAAACGGGGAGACAGTGGAAATGCCCCGTTTCAACTTCAAGACCGGCAAACGGGAATACAATGGTAATATGCTGACTTTAGGGGAAGAAGATATCCTTGTTATTGAGGGTATCCACGGACTGAATGAGAAGATGTCCTACAGTCTGCCGGCGGAAAGCAAGTTCAAGATATACATCAGTGCTTTGACAAGCCTTAATGTGGATGATCATAACCGTATTCCTACCACAGATGGCCGTCTGATCCGCAGAATGGTTCGTGATGCGAGAACGCGTGGTGCATCGGCACAGCATACCATTCGCATGTGGCCTTCTGTCAGAAGAGGGGAAGAAAAGTATATTTTCCCATATCAGGAAGAAGCAGACGTGATGTTTGATTCTGCACTGATTTATGAGCTTGCTGTTTTGAAGCAATATGCAGAACCCTTGCTTTTCAGTATTCAGAAAGGAGAGCCTGAGTATTTCGAGGCAAAACGTCTCTTGAAATTCTTAGAGTATTTCCTGACCATTCCAAACGATGATCTGCCAAACAACTCTTTGTGCAGAGAGTTTGTGGGTGGAAGCATTTTTGATGTGTAAGGTTTACTAATACGCCGTTTTTTCGAATTGCACTCTGAAAGAAATATCCTGCGTCTTTGGTCCGGTTATTAAGAAAACGGTGTACTAATGGAATGTTTGGTGCTATAATACATGGGTTAAGTAGGATGAATGATCGCGGCCGGTCAGTTTTCTGACCGGGTGAGGAAAGTCCGGGCTTCATAGGGCAGGATGCCGGATAACGTCCGGTGGAGGTGACTCCCAGGCTAGTGCAACAG
>CALZKI010000222.1 GCA_945787995.1 uncultured Lachnospiraceae bacterium
CCCTCTTCTGCTCCGCCATACACAGCAGTGACAAAAGGTCTTGCTATCATGACTGCATCGGCACCCATGGCAAGTGCTTTAAAAGCATCTACACCACTTCTGATACCACCATCCACGATGATTTTCATACCGGAACCTTTTAATGCTGCAACAATGTCAGGCAGGACTTCCGCCGTAGCGGCACATTGATCCAACACGCGACCGCCATGGTTGGAAACAATGATAGCGGAGGCACCCGCTTCTTTTGCCTTCAGGGCTCCTTTTACCGTCATGATTCCTTTGAGAATAAACGGCACATCCAGACCTGCCACGATTTCCTTCAAGTCCTCCACGCTCTTGCTTCCTGCAGGGGGCTGCATATTTTTTAAGAAAGGCAAGCCTGCAGCATCGATATCCATTGCCACCGCAAATGCACCTGATTCTTTGGCCAAAGCCATTTTCTCCATAACCGTAGCTTGATTCCAGGGTTTGATGGTGGGCACACCGACCCCACCAATTTCCTTAATGGCAGCCGCTGCACTGGCCACCACCTGTGGGTCCGTTCCATCTCCGGTGAAAGCGGCAATACCATACGCCGCACATGCTTTCAAAAGTGTTTGGTTGTAGGTTAGGTCAGTATGACTTTTTCCATAGTGCAACTGCACTGCACCAACAGGACCTGCAAACACGGGCAGGGTAAATTTCCTGCCAAACAATTCCAAGGAAGTATCCACAGGCTTATTCTCGCAGATAGTGTCCATATTCAGGCGAACCTCTTGCCATTTGTCATAGTTTCTGATGGCAGTGTCGCCAACGCCTTTTGCACCGGGTCCCGGCACTTTATTGCCGCATGCTCTACCGTTACATACCGGGCATGCCTTACAGATTTCGCCAACCTGGCCTCTTGCATTTTCGATTACTTCCTGAAATGTCATTTTTCTTCCTCATCTTTCGTTTATTTTCCGCCCTTTTGGAAATTGTGTTTCTACGCCCACTTCCCCAAAAAGAACATTCTTATTAACATTTCTACTGATATATAAATTTATAATTTTTCATTTAAATATTCTACCATAAAAGAGTGGTAGCCTCTTCCGTAACTACCTCCGCAGTTGCATCACCTTCCGAGACCACTTCCACAGTTGTACCACCCTCTGAAACCATCTCTGCAGTTGTGTCACCCTCCGTATCTACTTCCGTGGTTGTATTGCCCTCCGCATCCACTTTTTTGGGTTTGTCACCTGCCGCAACATTTTTTGCAGTACCTTTGCTTTCGGAACCTGCCTCATGTTTTCCTTTTTTCTCTTTCTTGCCGGCAGACCTATCTTCCACAGTCTCCTCCCCTGTTCCGGAAAGCTCAATCGCCTTCTTTTCTGCCTTATTATACAATTTCAGCCGAATGGCCATGTAAATGAATAGTAAGACCCCAAGTCCGCCGTCAATCAGCATCACATACCAGCGGGCGATCTCCGCCTGAAACCAGTCCTTGCCTTCGAAAGGCTGCAAAATCACGAGAACGGCCACACAGATTACAAATATGGAAATGGCAAGCACAATGTAGCTTACAATGTTATCCTTCATCCGCTTCAAATCCAAAGCATACTGAAGCTTCACGATACCGGAGCAGGCCAATGCAATACCCAACAGAATGACGAAGGAATCTGCCAGCTTTTCCGCACGGATAATACCGCAGACACCCAGCACAACTATCAGCACGCCCACCGAAAAACCGTATTCGTTCATATTGCGAAAGGCATCCGTCATGAAATAACGAACAATCATGTATATGCCGGCAATCATCGTTACACTGCACATGAAATAACACATATAAATCAGTTTGATCTGTGGCACGAATAACAAAAGTGCTGCCACGATCATCAGTACCATGGATAAGATCATTACTATCCAACTGCCAAAAGCACTTTGCTTGTTTTGTTCCATACCGAACCCTCTCTTTCATACAATAACGCTTCCGGCGTTATTCTGCCTGTATTTTAAAAGCCCTTATTCCTACCTGATTTTCAACCAAATATATGATTTGAACCACACCGGCTTTTTCCTTATCTGTTCTCCAGCAAGCCTTTGAATGCAAAAGTAAATTCCAACGGCTTGCTTACATCGATACGGTATTCCTCATGAGGTGTACTTCCCCAGCTGTCATCGCCTCCAATACCCAGCTGCCCCATCGCTGCACGGATTACGGTATAATGCACTTCCGGCAGTTCATACGAATGCATTGCATTCTCCATCTCATGAGGGGTCCAGGGGAGTGCCGAGAAGTTCATTTTATCTCCCACAAAGAGAAGGCCTCTTCCTCGTCCGTCTGTCACCTTTGCATAGCGGACTGCCGTCTTGTTGCCACACTCCTGGGGCACCATATATTTTGCCACGTTATCTTGTACCAGATTGCGGTAAATACCAAGCTTAGCGCCCTGACTTCTGTCTGCATAAGTTTCCGCAGGACCGTTGCCATACCATTCCAGATAACTATAATCAGCATCCATCTTGAACATCATACCAAATTCCGGCATATCCTTCAGTTCCTCTACAGGATCATAGTGTAATGTCACCTGCACCAAGCCGTCTCCAAATACACTATATTGTACCTGACAGGATGAAATAGGTGTGGTAGGCATAAAATACGTGTAGTTTACCTCCACATGGTCTTCACATTCTTTTACATCAATCCCCTTCGGACCTTCACTGCCATCCAGGCGTCTGTTGGTAATATACAGGCTGGCAATCTTCCATTGTGCATACTGCTGCTGGAAACC
>CALZKI010000223.1 GCA_945787995.1 uncultured Lachnospiraceae bacterium
GCCGATGGCGGTTGATTCTAACGTTGCGGCTTCACACAACTATCATCCCAGCTTCTTCGAGTACCTTTTCTTCATGTCCATGCTGATTTTTCAAAAAAATAAGGTGGATTGTGTGGTACTGGAGACCGGGCTGGGGGGACGGCTGGATGCAACCAATTCTGTGGAAAAGAAGCTGGCAACTGTGATCACCTCCATTGGTTACGACCATATGGAATATCTTGGTGATACGCTGACTGCTATCGCAGGGGAAAAAGCGGGCATTATGCGCCCCGGGACGCCGGTGATCTTCAGTGATAAAAATGAACAGGTAACAGAGGCCATTTTGCAGGCTGCGAAGACTGTCGAAGCGTTGCCCATTGGGGTGAAAAAGCAGGATTATTCACCGAAAAGGAATTTTCGGGCGGGTATTGATTTTTCATGCTTCACAAATTATTATGGATATATATGCTTACATGCCGATTCTGCTGGTACTTATCAGGCAGAAAATGGGGCGTTGGCTATACGAACATTAGAAGCTATAGAGTACAGAATTCCCAGGCAGACAACCGGTACAGGCGCTTTAGAAGAGTGTGAAAAAGGAGCTGCCAACCGGGACGATTCCGGCAAGCAATGTCCGATGATTTCCTTAAGGGATTTGCAGGAAGGAATCCAAAATGCCCGTTGGGAAGCAAGGATGGAGCAGATCCGTCCGGGCGTTTTTTTGGACGGAGCACACAATACGGATGGTATCGGCGCATTTCTTGACAGCGTTTTTTACACTTCGCCGGACAGAAAGCGTATTCTTTTGTATTCTGTGGTAAAAGATAAACAGTACGAAGAAGTTCTTGCGATGCTGGCAAAGTCAAAAGCATTTGAGACAATCGGTATTGTGGCGATCCATGATGCCAGAGGGTTGGACCCGGGCGAGATGGAAAGGGTACTGTCTTTCTATGAAGTACCTGTGACAATATATGATTCCCTGGATGCTGCTATGCAGGATACTTTGGAAAAAGTGGACAAGCATGGATATACGGCATATATTGCCGGGTCTTTGTATTTGGCTGGTGAGGTCAAAGGAATATTATGATCAATTTTGAAGAAGAATTAAAGAAGTTTTATCCCAGTCTTGAAGTAGAAGATGTGGAAAAAGCAATATACAATCAGGATTTGACAGACATGGCTGACCTGTTGGTGGGCTTTGTGAAAGAGGCTAACGAGCAGAAGAAGGAAGAGGAAGAATAGAGGGAACGCAGATGATTTGTTACAAATGCGGATGTTCTTTGTCCGAACATGATTTTTGCACAAATTGCGGCGCAGATGTTACCCTTTACAAGAAGATCATTGGTGCTTCCAATTACTTCTATAATGATGGCCTGGCTAAAGCCAACATCAGAGATTTGTCAGGTGCAATTGCCAGTCTGCGTCAATGCTTGAAACTTAATAAAAACCATGTGGAAGCCAGAAACCTTTTGGGTTTGATTTATTTTGAAACGGGAGAAGTGGTGGCTGCCCTCAGTGAATGGGTCATCAGCACCAACCTTCGTCCGAAAAAGAACATTGCGGAAGACTATATCAATATGATTCAGGACAACCAGGCCAGACTGGATACCATTAACGCTACCATTAAGCGTTACAATCAGGCATTGGCAAGCTGTCAGCAGGATGGACTGGATATTGCAGTGATCCAGCTGAAAAAGGTTTTGTCGCTGAATCCTAAATTTGTGAGAGCTCATCAGCTTTTGGCACTTCTGTATATCAATGCGGAAGAGTGGGAAAAAGCTCAGAAGGAGCTTTTGAAATGCAAGCAGATCGACCATAACAACACCCTGACACTTCTTTATCTGAAAGAGGTGGAAGCGGTTTTACAGCCGGTGGAAGGCATTAAGACAAACGGCAAGCGCAAAAAAGAGTCTGACGTTGTGAAATATCAGAGTGGCAATGAGACCATCATTCAGCCCATCAACAACAAGGAAAGCCGCGGTGCATCTACCCTGATCAATTTGGGAGTAGGCCTTTTGATTGGTATTGCTGCCTGTTGGTATTTGATGGTACCTGCCAAAATCTCCAATGCGGAAGCCAGAGCGGAAGAACAGATCAAGGTGATTGGGGAACAGTTGGATGCAAAGAGTGCAACCCTGAACGATCTGGAGCAACAACTGAAGTCTGTGGAAGCAGAACGTCAGATGCTAAGTGATGAGTTGCAGGTATATCAGAGTACAGATGGTCAGCTTGTTGCTACCGATTATCTGATGCAGGCTGTTTATCAGTATATACTCAATGCAGAAGATATTGAAGGTATCGCATTGCCGTTGGAGTCCGTTACACCGGAGGATGTGGAGACACTGTCCGAGCCGGGCAAGGATTTGTATTCCACCCTGTTAGAGCTGACTGCTGAGCAGATGGCGGCAATGTATTATGAGGATGGTTATACGGCATATAGCACAGGGGAGTATCCGGTTGCCATCGACAAATTGACCCGGGCCGTGCAGTATGATGAGTCTGATGTGAAAGCACTTTACACACTGGCCCAATCCTACGATAAGAACGGCGACGCGGAGAATGCAAGAAAGATTTACTCGGAAGTCATTGATACCTTCCCGGGTACCGGAGAAGCAAAGAAATCCGAGACCTTCCTGGCGCAGTTGCAGGATGGCGAAATGGATTGACATACGTTGAAAAAGAATAATTACTTTACGAAAGAGAATGCAAGAGATTGCATTCTCTTTTTTGTAGCGAGGAAGGAAAACAAGCGGCCGCGAAGCGGACATT
>CALZKI010000224.1 GCA_945787995.1 uncultured Lachnospiraceae bacterium
CACAAAAGCATCAACGACCTTGGGATCAAACTGTCTGCCTCGTTGGGAAACGATTTCCCGGTAGGCTTCTTCAAAGCTCCAGGCATTCTTGTACGCCCGCTTACTGACCAGCGCATCAAATACATCCGCCAATGCCACACATCTTGCATATGGTGAAATCTCTTCACCACTCATTCCGTTATAGCCATTTCCATCCCACTTTTCATGGTGCTGGTGGGCAATCAATGTGGAAATATGGAACAACTCGCCGGGAGATTTCTCCAGCATTCGCTTTCCGTACTTTGTATGTTTCTTTACAATGTCAAATTCCTCACTGGTCAGTTTTCCCGGCTTCTCCAGAATAGCTTCCGGAACCATCAGTTTTCCCACATCATGCATCATGGCAGCAAGACTGATCTTCCAACTCTCTTCGTCGTTGTATCCCAGGCTCTTGCACAATACCTCTGTATACTCGGCCACCCTTCGAACATGCTGTCCCGTATTTTCTGACTTCTCTTCAATAATCTGAGATAGAGAAAAAATAAGGTTCTCCTGATCCTCGTACAGTTCCCTGTTTTTATTTGCTAAGGTAAAAATAACCTGTTCCATATTACTGGCTATAAAGTAACAAACAAGAGAAATCCCAAGGAATTCAATCATTCTGGGTATTATTCCATATAAAACGGTGCCTTTCATGGTTATCAAGGGTTCATCCGGCACGATCCCCAAATAAAATGCGATCAGATGAGACACAATAATCATGGGAATACTGAGTACTGTGGTATAGATGACATATTTCCTCTCGTTAAACAAACAGGCCAATATGATAGGAAAAATCAGCATAATGATTGTATGATAAGATAAAACCGAATACAAAACTCCCGATTGGATCACCATCACTGCCAACAAGAAATATCTGATCCATCTGTCATGCTTCTTCAGAATATCATAGAAAAGAGTCGGAAGAAAAAAGTCAACTATGGAAATAAGCACAGTTGTATATAAGGGTATCGGGCTGATCTTGAATACTCCCATCAAATTCAACAAAGCAACCAGAAGCATCAATCCAATCATTAGTCTTGAACTTAATGCCATTCTTCGATCTGCTTTTTCTCTGTATTCATTTATGATGGATGCCGAAAAGTCCATTATGCTTTCCCTATAAAAATTCCTTATGAGCCTTCTTAATCGCAACACCGTACACAATGATTGCAGCAAAGAAAGCTACATACGCCACAGCATTGATCCATACAAAGCCATCCACCATATCGTTGATCAATATGGCAGCACCTGCAAGAACAGTGACTATGCTAAGCACCAAAAGTTTCATGAAAATGGCCTTAATAAAGCCTTCCTTATCCTTCAGCCGATCCGCAGACACATTTCTGGGTAACAGAATGTTTGCCACGATCTCACCTTTGCGAAGTGCCAGTGCTCCGTAGAGCATATACACACCACCACCGATGATAATCATATCCAAAAAAACAGACATATCTGACATACGAGTCCTCACATTCCCAAAAACTTCTTCACAACAGCAACCATTTCTTCCTTATCGCAGACATTGTCGTGCACCACAGGAGCAGTCCGGATCTCCTCCACTGCACGAGGCACCGGAACATTTGCGATTTCAGACAACTTGTCCACCAGGTCAAAATCGCCAAGTCCTGCATAATCCTCGGAAATAGCACTCATTACGCTTCTGCCGAACTTAAACGGACTAGCTGTGGAACAGATGACCGTAGGCGTGGTATCCCCGGTCTTCTCCACATAATCCTTATATACACTTGCAGCAACAGCAGTATGAGTATCCAAAACATACCCTGTCTTATCATATAACTCATGGATTGTTTCAGCAGTCTTCTTCTCATCCGCATAGCCTGCAGCAAAGTCAGCCAGATTCTTTTTCATTTCCTCTGTGATCTCATACCTTCCGGTTGCAGAGAGAGAATCCATTAATTCCTTACATTTCTTTGCATCAGAACCTGCTATCAGATAGATCAGTCTCTCCAGGTTGCTGGAAATCAGGATATCCATGGAAGGAGAAGAGGTCAAAATAAACTCTCTGTTCTTGTCATAGATACCTGTTTCAAAGAAATCAAACAACACTTTATTATCATTGGATGCACAGATCAACTTATGAACCGGCACACCCAGCTGTTTTGCATAATAAGCAGCCAGAATATTACCAAAGTTACCTGTAGGTACGGTAATGTTGATCGCATCGCCATCTTGAATCTTGCCTTCCCCAAGCAATTTTGCATAGGCATACACATAATAAACCACCTGGGGGAACAGACGACCGATGTTGATGGAGTTTGCTGAAGAGAACTGATACTTATGATCGTTCATCTCCTTCTCCAAAGCCTTGTCAGTGAACATCTTCTTCACGCCGGTCTGGGCATCATCAAAGTTTCCGGTGATACCAACTACAAATGTGTTATCACCCTTCTGAGTTACCATCTGCTTTTCCTGCACAGAGCTGACACCGTTCTTTGGATAAAATACGATAATCTTTGTACCTTCTACCCCTGCAAAGCCTGCCAAAGCTGCTTTACCGGTATCGCCGGAAGTAGCTGTCAGAATAACGATTTCATTTTCAATATGATTCTTCCTTGCAGCTGTAATCATCAGATGAGGAAGAATCGATAAAGCCATATCCTTAAAGGCAATGGTTGCACCATGGAACAGTTCCAGATAATACGCACCTTCTGCTTCTACCAGTGGAGCAATCACTTCTGTAT
The DNA here is from genome assembly GCA_945787995.1 of uncultured Lachnospiraceae bacterium. GTDB lineage: Bacteria > Bacillota > Clostridia > Lachnospirales > Lachnospiraceae > Acetatifactor. Next base: position 2,724 of record CALZKI010000224.1, read on the forward strand.
CGAATTTTTCATCGTATGC
>CALZKI010000225.1 GCA_945787995.1 uncultured Lachnospiraceae bacterium
AAGAAAGGATGAACATCATGAGAAAAGAGTTAGCAAAAACTTATGATCCCAAGGACATTGAGGATCGCACTTATGCCAAATGGCTGGAAAAGAAGTATTTCCATGCCGAAGTAGATCATTCCAAGAAACCATTTACCATTGTGATTCCACCTCCAAATATTACCGGTCAGTTGCATATGGGCCATGCACTGGACAATACCATGCAGGATATTCTGATCCGTTATAAGAGAATGCAGGGATACAATGCACTTTGGCAGCCCGGTACAGACCATGCTTCCATCGCAACAGAAGTAAAAATTATCGAAACACTGAAAAAACAGGGTATCGACAAACATGATCTGGGACGTGAAGGCTTTTTGGAGCGTGCATGGCAGTGGAAGGATGAGTACGGCGGACGTATCATTTCCCAGCTGAAAAAATTGGGCTCTTCCTGCGACTGGGACAGAGAGCGTTTTACCATGGATGAAGGCTGCAACAAGGCTGTTACGGAAGTTTTCTGTAAAATGCATGAAAAAGGCTGGATTTACAAGGGTGCCAGAATCATCAACTGGTGTCCTGTATGTAACACATCCATTTCCGATGCAGAAGTAGAATATGAGGATCAGGCAGGCCATTTCTGGCATATCAAATATCCTCTGGTAGATGAAAACGGCAATCCAAGTACCACAGAATTCCTGGAGTTTGCAACAACACGTCCGGAAACCATGCTGGGTGATACTGCAGTTGCTGTTAACCCTAACGATGAAAGATATGCATACTTAAAAGGAAGAAAAGTATGGCTTCCTCTTGTCAATAAAGCGATTCCCGTAGTAGAAGACGACTACGTTGATATGGAATTCGGTACCGGTGTTGTTAAAATCACCCCCGGCCATGATCCTAACGACTTTGAAGTTGGTAAGCGTCATAACCTGGAAGTGATCAACATCTTAAACGATGATGCAACCATCAACAAAAATGGTGGTAAGTTTGAAGGTCTGGATCGATATGAAGCCAGAAAACAGATCGTTGAAGAACTGGATCAGTTAGGACTGTTGGTTGAAATCGAGGATTACAGCCATAATGTAGGTACCCATGACAGATGTAAGACCACCATCGAGCCTATGGTAAAAGAACAGTGGTTCGTGAAGATGGATGAGCTGATCAAACCTGCCGTAAAAGCTGTAAAAGAGGGTGACATCAAACTGATTCCGGAACGTATGGAAAAAACATACTACAACTGGACAGATAACATCAGAGACTGGTGTATCAGCAGACAACTTTGGTGGGGCCACAGAATTCCTGCATACTACTGTCAGGAGTGTGGCGAGACAATCGTAGCAAAAGAAATGCCTTCCGTATGTCCAAAATGTGGTTGTACCCATTTTGAGCAGGACCCGGATACGCTGGATACCTGGTTTTCTTCTGCTCTCTGGCCTTTCTCCACCTTGGGTTGGCCTGAAATGACAGAGGATCTGAAGTATTTTTACCCAACAGATGTACTGGTAACAGGATACGATATTATCTTCTTCTGGGTAATCCGTATGATCTTCTCCGGATTTGAACAGATGGGTGAAAAGCCCTTCAAAACAGTACTGTTCCATGGTCTTGTAAGAGACTCCCAGGGACGTAAGATGAGTAAATCTCTCGGCAACGGAATCGATCCCCTGGAAATCATCGACAAATATGGTGCAGATGCACTTCGTCTCACATTGATCACCGGCAATGCACCCGGAAACGATATGCGTTTCTACAATGAGAGAGTAGAAGCCAGCAGAAACTTTGCCAATAAAGTTTGGAATGCTTCCCGTTTCATCATGATGAACATGGAGAAGGTTGACGAGGCTGACTTGGAACTTTCCTTTGATGAGATCAAGGATTCCTTACAGCCTGTTGATAAATGGATTATCAGCAAATGTAACCGTCTTGTAAAAGAAATGACAGACAACATGGATAACTTCGAACTGGGTATTGCTGTTCAGAAGGTTTACGACTTTATCTGGGACGAATTCTGTGACTGGTATATTGAAATGGTAAAACCCCGTTTGTACAACACAGATGATGCAGCCAGCCAGAAAGCAGTATTGTGGACTTTGAAAAATGTTCTCATCGATGCCCTGAAACTGTTACATCCTTATATGCCCTTTGTTACAGAAGAAATCTTCTGTACACTGCAGAGCAAAGAAGAGTCTATCATGATCTCCAAGTGGCCTGAGTACACAGAGGATCACAATTTTGCAAAAGAAGAAAATGCCATCGAAGCCATTAAAGAAGCTGTTCGCGGCATCCGTAACGTACGTACACAGATGAACGTTGCACCCAGCAGAAAAGCAGCTGTTTATGTGGTAAGTGACAAGCAGGAAGTGTTGGATATCTTCACAGAAGGCGAGCTGTTCTTCGCAGCACTTGCAGGCGCTTCCGAGGTGCATATGCAGCAGGATAAGGCTGGTATTGCAGATGATGCGGTATCGGTTGTCATTCCTAACGCAACATTGTACATTCCTTTTGCAGAACTGGTGGATATCAAGCAGGAAATTGAGCGTCTTCAGAAAGAAGAGAAACGATTAGAAGGAGAACTGGCTCGTGTAAACGGCATGTTAAGTAACGAGCGATTCATGTCAAAGGCTCCGGAAGCAAAGGTTGCGGAAGAACGGGCAAAACTGGAGAAATATACACAGATGATTGAGCAGGTTCGGGAAAGACTGGCACAGTTAGGGTAAGTACCGAGGAGCCAAGGGGGA
>CALZKI010000226.1 GCA_945787995.1 uncultured Lachnospiraceae bacterium
GGCAGACACCAAGAAAGGTGTCTGCCCTAATCTTTTTTACACTATGCAAAAATGACCACTTTGCCATAAGGCCATACTCTTACCACAAATCATACTTCTCCATGGTTTCCGGATTACGAAACTCATGCTTCTCATAATATCCTATCAGCTTGTCACCATCCCGAAGTGCTACCATGTATACATCCTTGTTCTGCTTTTCATTATGAAATGTATAGACCAGATTATGGCTCACATCGGCAGCAAACCAATCGATTACCTGCTGTATTCTTTTTCCTGATTCTGCATTGTGGCAGTCAAGCAGGCTCTGACCAATCAGCTTTTCCCCACCATGTTTCGCATAATTCTGTATTGCGGCAGGATTCATATATATGATTGTATGTTCCAGATCGCATAACACAACGGCGGCACGATCCTGCTCTAATACGCTCCTATAAAATGCTGCATTCTCCATGCGTTACAACACCTTTCTACAAATTCCAGACGCTGCCAACCTCACTGCCTTCTTTTACGAAAGCAAGATACTGATCCAGCTGGGCATGCCCTTCGATCCACTGCTTTCCGGTAAAACATTCTCCGGTATTCACATCTACCCAGCTACCCTCCGGCAGATATACCTCACGGCTTGTACAACCCTGCTCAGTAATAGGGGCAAAAAGAATGTCCTCACCAAACATATACTGATCTTCCAGTTCATAGCAAACCCGGTCATTGTAATAGTCAAAAAACATAGGACGCATGATAGGTTTTCCTTCTGTCGAAGCAATATCCATATATTTCCAGATGTAGGGCTTCAATTTTTCCCTGGTTTCAATCAGACCTTTCAGGATTTCATAATCTCTCTCACCGAAGCTCCAGATTTCATTGTCTCCGCCACTGGGTTCTTTCACTCCCGGATGCTTGTCCACCTGGTTTTTCGTTTTCTTTCTGGCTCCATGCAGTCGCATAACAGGGCAGAACAAACCAAACTGCATCCAACGAACAATTAGCTCTTTGAAGTAGTCACTCTCAATATCTCCATCATGAAATCCACCGATATCACTGTTCCACCATGGAATACCGCACATGGCCATGGATAGTCCGGTTTTCACACTCATCCGGAGGGCATCAAAGGTGGAGATAACATCGCCATTCCACACAAGCGATCCCCATTTCTGTGTGCCGGGATATGCCGCTCTTGTCAGTGTGATGATCTCTTCCTCTCCTGCCTCTTTTAACCCATCAAAGAACATCTTACTGTAAAAATATGGGTATATCATAGCCGTCTGGGCACAGTTTCCCAGATAGAACTTCAGATGTCCAAACTGTTGGGGATGTACTTCCGGTTCTGCCTCGTCCAACCAGAAGTTTCGGATACCGTAATCATAATAATTCTTTTTTACCTTATCCCAGACAAAAGGACCTGTCTTAGGATTTGTAGGATCGATAAATGTCTGCTGCCCATAGAATTCAAACGTTCCATACTGTCCGTTTTCCGTGCGAACCAGCATATTGTCCTCATTCATCTCCTGCCAGTTTTCACTGTTAGGGTTAATGGTCGGCCATACGGATACTATGGGTTCGATGCCCATGTCCTTCAGCTCATCAATCATTGCCTTTGGATCCGGCCAGTATTTCGGATCAAATTTCCATTCTCCCTGTTCTGTCCAGTGAAAATAGTCAATCACGATTGCGGCTAACGGAATACCACGTTTCTTATATTCTCTGGCAACGGAAAGCAATTCCTCCTGGCTTTCATAACGCAATTTGCTCTGCCAGAAGCCTGCTGCCCATCTCGGAAAATGGGGTGCATAACCGGTCAGATCACAATATTTTTTCAACACTTCCGCAGGCGTTTCTCCCACATAAACAAGATAGTCAGCCTGATATGTACTGTCTGCTACCCACATGGTATGGTTCTTCGTGGTTTCCACACGGCCCGGCGCAGGATTGTTCCAGAAAAAGCCATATCCCAGTGAAGAATACAAAACCGGCACGGCAGATTTGGTATTGTAATGCAACAGATTGCAGGTACTTCCCTTGCGGTCAAAACAGTCCTCCTGCTCCTGACCGAGACCATAGAGATGCTCTCCGGGATTTGCGTTGAAAATCACCTTTGTCTGATAATGATCCCCTTCTGTATGCACATATTTCATGGAGTAATCTCCCTCGCTTCTGGTGCGAAGGATTCTCTTACCGTCACGATAATACGTAATTATGCCACCGGACCAGGAATTTTCCTCATCCACCAACTCAATTTTTACGGATATCCTGCCATTGTGCAAAGTCGTATAGTTATCTGTTCTCTCAATGGTACAGTCCAGACTGTCAGCCGCCTCCTTGGGTGGCAAAAGTGTCCAGTTTTCGTCAGATATTCTGTTGTTTCTGGTACAGCGGCAGCGGATGCAATCCTTGCCGTATGCCTCCACTACTACCAGTTCATCCCGACGCTCATAGATTAATTTTGTTTGTTCTACTGTGATTTTCCCCATTTTCAAAATTCTCCCATACTTTTAAGAAGTCCTTGATAATCCTCATTTCTGAGCGAAAGCAAATAGCCAGCCATATGAAATATGGCTTGTGTAACTATCAGCACATCAGTGTGATTTTTCACGCTATTCTCCTGCATTTTTCAATAACGCCTCGGCGTTATTGACGGCGAGATGCGCGTCGCACTTTTGTG
>CALZKI010000227.1 GCA_945787995.1 uncultured Lachnospiraceae bacterium
GCCATGTCCGGGTTCAGATGCTTATTCCGCCATGGAGCCATGCTTAAAATCCGGTGTTTTCATTCTTTCGGGAACATACTGCATGTCAAATATCTCAATGACTTCTGCACCGAATATGTCATGCATATAGGAATAAAGGGTGTGATTTAACAATTCACATTCCTGCTTCTTAACAACCTTTTTCTTCAATTCAACACGAACTGTATTGATCCATTCCGTAATCTGATCGATGGAAGAATCATTGTCTTGCAACATATCATAGCATTCTTCCATAGTCATTAACATCAACTGATTGTTGACCTCTGACACCTGTTCCGGCAATCCGTCTATTTCCTTGCCCAAAGCTTCGATTCTTTCATTGCATTCATCGATCATCCGCTTGTTCTTCTGCATCTTCTGTTCAGCCTTAGGATTTCCTTCGGCGGCTTCGGCCATAAGCGGAACGATCTCATCAACCAGGCTTTTTTTGACAACCTTCAGTTTTTTTAATTCCGTGTTACACTTTCCCTGCTGCATCAGCAATGCATTCAATTGATCTGCCTTATCTTTGATCTGCCCGGGCATACCACGTAAAGCAAACAGCTTATACCACTTATGATCCAGGGTTAACAAAGGAATCTTTCTACCATCCAGTGAAACGGAAAAATCTTTTTTCGTATTTCGTGCCATATCCTGTCCTCTAGAGTCAGTCAATTCGTTTAATCCGATGCAAGCATATAAGACAACTTCATCAAGCTATCCGACAAATGAACATTTTCCACCTTTACTTCTTTGGGCAAAAGCAGATCCACATGCGCAAAATTCCAGATTGCCTTGATACCGAAGCGAACCAGATCATTTGCCACAGAAACCGCGCCATCCTTTGGGATGGAAAGTACTGCAATATCAACAGCATTTTCTCTCACGAACTGCTCAATTCTGTCCATGGGCATTACTTCAATACCACGGATTGTTGTTCCCCAGAGAGCCGGATTGTTATCAAAAATACCTCTGAAAATGAATCCTCGACGTTCAAAATTCATATAATTGACCAAAGCCTGTCCCAAATGCCCTGCCCCAATAATGATGAGATTATGTTCTTCATTTAAGCCCAGAATATTTGCGATTTCGGAATACAGATAATTCACATTATAGCCATATCCCTGTTGACCAAATCCACCGAAATGATTGAAGTCCTGTCTGATCTGTGAAGCTGTCACCTGCATTCTTGCACTCAACTCCTGGGAAGAAATGCGTTCAATTCCTTCATTTTTCAGTTCTCCCAAATATCTGAAATATCTGGGAAGTCTGCTGATTACTGCTTGAGAAATCATCTTGTCCTGCACGATGAAACCAACCCTTTCCATCCAACCTTTCCACAAGTTTTCCCTACAGCAAAAGAGTTTTTACATTGCTTCCAAGGTTTTTCTGATTGCTTTGATAAAGTCTTCACTATTCAGTACTGTAACATTTTGTAAGCTGGTAATCAATGCCAAGTCCTTCGTCATAGAACCGGATTCAATGGTGGCAATGGTTGCTTTTTCCAATTTATCAGCAAATTCCTGTAACGCAGGAATCTGATCCAGCTCACCACGCTTACGGAGAGCACCTGTCCATGCAAAGATAGTTGCCACGGAGTTCGTGGACGTCTCTTCGCCCTTCAAATATTTGTAATAATGTCTCTGGACTGTACCATGGGCTGCCTCATATTCATATACACCGGAAGGAGATACCAGCACGGAAGTCATCATGGCCAGAGAACCGAAGGCTGAAGAAACCATATCGCTCATAACATCTCCGTCATAATTCTTGCAGGCCCAGATAAATCCGCCGGAAGCTTTCATAACACGGGCAACAGCATCATCAATCAATGTATAGAAATATTCAATACCGGCAGCTTCAAATTGCTCCTTATATTCTTTCTCATACAGATCCTGGAAAATATCTTTGAAATCATGATCGTATTTTTTGGAAATCGTATCTTTTGTTGCAAACCACAGATCCTGCTTGGTATCCAGTGCATAGTTAAAGCAGGCTCTTGCAAAGCTGGTAATGGACTTGTCAGTGTTGTGCATACCCTGGATCACGCCTGGACCGGCAAAGTTGTGAATGGTCTCTCTCATTTCCGTTCCGTCTTCCGCAGTGAAAACAAGCTCCGCTTTCCCTGCAGAGGGCACCTTGATCTCCACATTTTTATACACGTCACCATAAGCATGTCTTGCCAGAGTGATAGGCTTTTTCCAGTTCTTGACACAAGGTTCAATACCTTTTACCACGATAGGTGCACGGAAAACAGTTCCGTCAAGAGCAGCCCTGATGGTACCGTTAGGGCTCTTCCACATTTCTTTTAAATTGTATTCTGTCATACGTGCAGCATTTGGTGTAATGGTTGCACATTTTACGGCAACACCATATTTTTTTGTTGCTTCTGCAGAGTCAATGGTTACCTGATCGTTTGTTTCGTTACGATACTCCAATCCCAGATCATAGTACTCTGTCTTTAAGTCGATGAAAGGCAATAACAATTCATCCTTAATCATTTTCCAGAGAATTCTGGTCATCTCGTCTCCGTCCATCTCTACAAGTGGGGTAATCATCTGAATCTTTTCCATGTACATTGTCTCCTTTTTGTCATACTTGAAACTGTTTTTGTCATGCTT
>CALZKI010000228.1 GCA_945787995.1 uncultured Lachnospiraceae bacterium
AATACTTCCTACTCCTAATAATCTTTTCTCATTTCTTTTCATCTTTCATGTTCCTTTCTTATGTGTTGTTTTGCCCTTGGGCTGAAAACAACATAACAAAAGAAAGAAAAAATCAAAAGAATCTATGCGTCACATGCGTGATACGAACCGTATCATCTGCATAAATAAAGGCTATATATTGGCATACATATCTTCATTTCACCATAAACAAAAACGATACTGTATAGAAACTTGTTCTACACAATATCGTCTTTCTTCCTATATTATACCTTCATTGTCCTTGCCAGTGATGTAAGCAGTGCCGCCATCTCCGGGTTACCAAGTACCTTCATCAATAGTTCCGCATCTACTCCCTCCGGTACCGCAATCGTATTACTGCTTTCCTCGGATCCTTTCATCCGTGGATTGAGATTTTCCTTATTATAAAAGGCATTCTCCATCATTTCTGCATTCTTTCTTCGGTCCTCATCAATAATGTGGCCATATACTTCTGTTACCATGTCTGCCTGAGCATGACCGGAATCTCCCTGGACGGCCTTGATATCTCCGCCACTCAGTTTCAGTTTATAGGTTACACTTGTATGACGCAGGCTGTGAAATACCACATCCGGCAGTCCAAGCTCATCTATGATGTCCTGCATTTTATTCCGAAGATAGCTGTCTCCAATAGGAAGGCCAAAGGTTGTTGCCATTACCAGATTGTAATCCTGATACTCATTTCCCAGGGCCTCCTTGATCTCATCCTGTTCCGCTTTCAATTCCACCAGACACTGTGCAACAGATTTTGGAATGTATACTTTTCGTGTACTGCTGTCTGTCTTTGGTGTTTTCAGAACCCTGACGGTTTTGTTGTTTTTCTTTGATGTCGGAAAGATCAGAATAATTTCCTTTGAGTTTAGTGCTTCCACTGCATCTCTGGAAACCCTTTCCACCTGCTTGCTGATAATCACATAAGCCCTGTTGTTCGCAATCGCCTCTTCCGAAATATCCATCTCATCCCAGGTAAGCCCAAGCAGTTCACCAATACGAAGTGTAGCAGTAAATGCAAGATGAAATGCTATTTTGAGCATTTTGTTATCACACGCTTCCAGTGCCTGCATCAGCATCTCCGCAGTCCAGATTTCACGTTCCTGCGTTTTTGCCTTGGGTACGGTTGCATCCACTGCCGGATTCTTTTCCATCAGATCCCATTTTACAGCCTGACGAAAAGCACTCCTCAATATCTTATGAATTTCATTTACCGTGGATTCTGTAATCGTACCGGATCCGTCCATGTTCTTGGAACTCTTTACTGCCGGCATTTCCAAAAGATCCTTATAATACTTTTCCATGAAATGCGTATTGATGCTGGAGAGCTTTACTTTGCCGATTGTCGGCAATATATAATTATTTATCAGACTGATATTTCCGGCATAAGTCGAAACACCCCATTTATCATGTCCGTAAATTTTTACATACTCTTCAATAAGTTCTTCCAGAATCGTGCATTTAGGAACCTCGAATTTCCCAATGGCCATTTTGTACTCTATTTCTTTTTGTCTTCTTTCTGCATCCTTCTGTGTTGAAAATGTTTCAGAGGTCTGACGTTCCTTGCCATTATCATCCTTAATTCTATAGATCACAGAAAATTTCTTTCCTCGTTTTCTGATAAAAGCCATATTAACACACCCCTTCCCTGTTCTCATCCAGCCATTTCAAAAATTCCATCCTGTGAATCCGAAGCACCTTTCCGGCGCCCATACATGAAAATTTTTTCATCTGCATCCATTTTGTGATTGTTGAAGCAGTTACCCCGGCAAGTTCTGCTGCTTCCTGCCTTGAAATATACTGCTTTGTCTCAGCTACCGTATCATCCGCTACAGTTTCATTATCTTCCTTTTTTATACGATATTCGTCCTGTGCATTTAGAAATAACTGGAAGCTTTTTCTGGATATCCATTTCTTATTGTTGAATATCCTAACGTCAAACAGATTCCTATATTCACTGGTCCTGATGAGTTTCAACATCTCCTGCTCCATAACGTCCAAAAGCATGGCAGCTTCCTCAAATCGGATATAATCTTTTTCCATATCTGAAATGGTGGGCATTTTGTCCGCCTTTTTATATATATCCTGCTGCTCATACCACTTCTCGAATTCTTTCTTGGGAATACGCATGACAAAATCAACGGTGACGGTCTTACGGTTTTCTTTCTTCCATATTTCATACAGATTGGCATTATTCACTCCCAGAAGATTTGCAGCTTCCTGAAAAGAATAGGATGTCTTTTTCAGCTCCTTTCCCGGTGCTTCCCCATTGACTTTTTTATGTTTAACCTGGTTTGCATACCATTTTTCAAAACTCTCAATATCAACCCGCATCACACCACCAATGATTTCTGTCTTAAAAAAGTTTCTGTGAACCAGCCAGTAACTTTCTGTTTTTTTCAGTCCCAGAAGCTTACGCATCTCCGGCACAGACATTGTTTTCTGCAGTGCCGGACCCTTGCTTACACGGTACTGCTCCATTTTCGTTCTCATATTTTGCAATTCTTCCATATATCGCCTTACCTCCTTTGTCCCAATATAACACGCCAGTATTCAAAAGCTTTAGAAGGTAAATTAGTTATTTTCCATCTTCTGATCGAGCCATT
>CALZKI010000229.1 GCA_945787995.1 uncultured Lachnospiraceae bacterium
ATTCACAAATATCCAGATATACAACCTCTTTTGTCTGATGTACGATGCTTCTCGCAGCACTGGTAACTCCTGCAACACAGCATTGGCCCTGCATACTAATCTTGCACGGCAGTAAGGTTGCCCCTAAAATCACCCCCAGGAAACACATCCATAATCCCGAATGCTTCTTTGCAGTCAGAAATAGGGAGGTTTCTCTTCTGAGGTATGGCAAAGAAGTCTTACGCCTATATTTTCTCTTTACGTTATCCGACTTTTTCCAAATTTGTTCGATTTCCCGGGCGGAGCCAAACCGCTTCCCTTTCTCTTTTTCCGTAGACCTTTCAATGATATAAAGCAGCTTGTCGGACAATTCCGGACACACCTGCTCTACAGGATCCATTGTATAGGGTGGCTTGTTCAAAAAAATGCCGGTCACCATACTGTACAATACTGCCCCAAGGGCATAAATATCACTTTGTGTATCTATTTCATTACCATTTCCTTTCTCCTGCTCCGGAGCAGCATAACCCTTGGTCCCCATAGAAACAATACGGCTGCCGTCATACAGGTGCTGTACGGCTGCCCCGAGGTCAATCAAGCGGACTGTACCATCCCCTTGAAGCATGATATTCTCCGGTTTCAAATCCTGGTATACCAGTGCAGGTCTTCTGTCATGCAGATAGATAAGTGCATCCAGTATCTGCAATCCTATCTGCATTGTCTGCTGTTCGGAAAAAGGTCCCTTTTGTTCAATATATTCCCGTAATGTCAGACCATCTATGTATTCCATAACCAGCATGATTTCTTTTTCATTCCGGTACAGATCCAAAATGGATGGAAATGCCGGATGCTTTATTTCGCCAAGCAGTTCTGCTTCCTGAAGCAATTCCTGTTCCGAAGAGATTTTGACAATCACGTTTCTTCCCAGATGCAGATCCCCGGCCAAATAAATCCTGCTCATGCCTCCTTTTGCCAGTTGACCGTGTATCACAAAGCGGTTTCCAATCCGGTTCCCTTTAGCATATAAACGGTTTTCAGCCTGGTTTTCTTCAACAGACAATTTATTTTCAGACCAATTATCTTCAGTATATAATTTATTTTCAGACCGATTTTCTTCGGAATGTAATTGGTTTCCAGCACGGTTTTCTTCAACATACGTTTGTTTACGGTTCCGCATAGTATCTTTTATCTCCTCCTAACAATTGAATTCAATAGCGATAGAAATGACCCGCTTCACCAACTGAGATAAACTGCTGATTGATTATCTTTGGTTCCCTCTTGCAGATTCTTTTCACCAATCAGCTTAAGTCGCCTCTCCATGCCCTTACTATCCTGCATATCTTTTGGCCGGAGCATCCCCTTGAAATGCTTTTCTCCCTGTTTCCAAAAGCCGTCACTGCACAACAGCATACTGCCATGTCTTGCTACCTTCCCTATAAAATAGTCGGGCTCGTAAAATCCCATGCTTCCAATGCACTTATTCACGGCACCATTTCTTTCCACGTGAGGTTCCGTCAGTCTTTTTATGGTTTTTCCTTTTCCGTAATACACATTACAATCCCCAATATGCATGAGAAGAAAATACTTCTCATACAAAAGCAAGCATACACAGGTGGTGCCCAGTTGCATCTGCTTCTGCTCACCATATTGTTTCAGTTGCTCCCCCATTTGATGCACTTTCCTGTTCAGACTTCTGATCAATTCCCTGTGCTTTCTTTTGAAACCAATATTGGCATGATAACAAACTGCCTCCTTATAAAACCAATCAGTCAGTTCTTCCGCCACATAGCCGCTGGCAGTCTCCCCCTCTGCAAGACCGCCGATACCATCTGCAACCAGCGCCATGGTAACACGCCCCTTCCTGCACAAAACCTGTTGCAAAGAGATGCTGTCCTGATTGACAGTTCTTTGACCGATATTCCAATAAATAGCGTGAATCATAATGATGAGTTCCTTTCTGTGAGATAGATGTGACAAAAGATGTATTACCTACAGACACTCCTCCGATGGCGACACAATTCTGAAAGTAGTCTATAGATTTTTAATTAGAAGATTGCTTATTATTTGTTTGGGAAAACTTATGCCAAAGAATACTTGGCCTGAATATGGATTCATATTGAGTGAGTTTTTTTAGATAGAAAATCAGAATAACATAGATGTAGAGCCTCAAAATAGAATTAGAGCTACAGAATAGATGTAGAGCTATAAAATAAATGATAACAGGAAAATAAATACGAAACCATATGTCGCCTAAAGATGCGTAGTCAGAAAGATTTATTTCTGAAAAGATATACAGATGAAAATATATACAACTGAAAGATATTCAGCTAAAAAGATATGTTTCGAATATACAGGAGTTTGTTGATTTCGTCAAGACTTGTCTGAAGAAACTGGGGAGAGTGTAAATTATTCCAAGTCAGAGAGACTGTAAAATCGTGCAAAACTCATGTAACTTGCGGAAATCTACTTGTTTTGCCGGTTTCCGCAATACAACAAACACGCCAATCTCTCCAAAATTGCGGGAATCCCTTCTATTTTTGAGTTTCCGCAATATCACAAACACACAGGACTTTCAAAACTTGCGGAAATCCACCTGCATAAACCGGATTTCTGGTATATGCATATACGCCGTCTGTGATCAATCTGTTTTCT
>CALZKI010000230.1 GCA_945787995.1 uncultured Lachnospiraceae bacterium
CCTCTACTTTGCCTTTTTCCTTTAACTTATAGTTGCCAAAGCTTACCGCTCCGTTCACTTCACCACGAATCAGTTCTTTAATTACTGCCATTGTATTCTCCTCCGGTATTTTATAACAATGCTGTTTTTCGTCTATTGCAGACACGCTTTCGATTATCGTTTTTTCTACTTCACAGTAAAGGTAACCTTACCGTTTTTCACACCTGCTGTTACCTTATCGCCTTCTTTTACTTTTCCGGCCAGAATTTCCTCCGCCAAAGCATCCTCGATTATGGTCTGGATCGCTCTCTTCAACGGACGGGCGCCCATTTTCAGGTCAGCATGCTTTTCCACAATATACTGCTTCAAGGCGGGTGAGATTGTCAAACGGATTCCCATCTGTTCCTTGCAGCGTTTTGTAAGATTGCCGGACAAAAGAGTGATGATCTCTTTCATATCCGCCTGTGTCAGCGCATGGAAAACCATAATCTCATCAATCCTGTTGATAAACTCCGGTTTGAATATCTTCTTCACTTCTTCCATAACACCGGATTTCATCTTTTCATAATTCTGTTTCTCCGTCGCACCTGCACCGAAACCAAGATTTTTGGGATCGATAATTCTCTGTGCACCTGCATTGGATGTCATGATCAGAATGGTATTTTTAAAGCTCACCTTTCGGCCTTTGGAATCCGTAATATGTCCGTCATCCAGTACCTGTAAAAGAATGTTGAACACATCCGGATGGGCCTTCTCGATTTCATCAAAAAGCACTACCGAATAGGGATTTCTTCTTACCTTTTCAGACAGCTGTCCACCCTCGTCAAAGCCCACATAGCCCGGCGGTGAACCAATCATCTTGGAAACCGAATGGCCTTCCATATATTCTGACATATCCACACGGATCAGGGCATTTTCCGAACCGAACATTGCCTCTGCAAGTGCCTTTGTCAGCTCTGTCTTACCTACACCGGTAGGTCCTAAGAACAGAAACGAACCGATAGGTCTGTTGGGATCCTGTAAGCCCACACGACCACGTCTGATTGCTTTTGCAACGGCAGTCACGGCTTCTTCCTGACCGATCACCCTCTTGTGAAGAATGCTTTCCAGCTTCAGAAGCTTGTCGCTTTCTTTTTCATTCAGCTTCTCCAGCGGAATTTTGGTCCAGGTAGAAACCACTTTTGCAATCTGCTCTTCATCCACCACACAGGCTGACTCTGCTTCTTTTCTGGAAAAACGTTGCATGGCGTTTTCCCGTTTTTTCACCAGTTGCTTCTGTTTCTGTCTCAATTCACCGGCCTGGGAAAAGGCTTCCATTTTGATAGACCGTTCTATCTGCAGATCCAGTTTCTCTATTTCAGCATCCATTTCATCCACTTTAGCGGGTCTCACAACCGCATCCAGTTTGGCTGCTGAAGAGGCTTCATCAATCAAATCTATTGCCTTATCCGGCAGATTTCTGTCATTGATATATCGTGCAGATAAGGTAACTGCAGCCTCCAGTGCAGCGTCTGTGATATGCACACGATGATGCTCCTCATATTTATGGGCAATCCCCTTCAGGATTGCTTTGGCCTCCTCCACTGTGGGTTCTTCCACAGTAACAGGCTGAAATCTTCTTTCCAGGGCTGCATCTTTTTCTATATATTTACGATACTCGGAAATCGTTGTGGCTCCAATCAGCTGTATCTCACCTCTTGCAAGAGATGGTTTCAGAATATTGGAAGCATCAATAGCACCTTCGGCTCCGCCGGCTCCGATGATGGTATGAAGTTCATCCAGAAACAGGATTACATTGCCGTCCTCGATAACTTCCTTCACAACTCGTTTTATTCTCTCTTCAAATTCGCCGCGATATTTGCTTCCGGCAACCATACCGGACAGATCCAGTGTAAGAAGTCTCTTGTTCTGTACGGAATAGGGCACGTTTCCAGCAACGATACGGGAAGCGAGTCCTTCCACCACAGCTGTTTTTCCTACGCCCGGCTCGCCCATAAGACAAGGATTGTTCTTGGTTCTTCTGGATAAAATCTGAATCACGCGGCGTATCTCGTCATCTCTTCCGATGACAGGATCCAGCTTGCCTTCTCTGGCAAGTGCTGTCAGATCACGACTATACTGTGCCAGAGTGGAAGGGGCTTCCTTTCTCTTTCCGGCATTTTTTTCTTTGCGCATTTCCTCACTTACTTTCGCGGGATCCAGTCCCATTGCGAAAAGAAGTGCTTCCATCAATCTTGGAAGCTGCACCTTCATTGCTGCCAAAAGACGACCGGCAACATTTTCTCGATCATTGATGATTGCATATAAAATGTGTTCGGTTCCCGTCTTCTCCGCCTGAAATCTGGCTGCAACTTCATGGGAATCATTCAAAATATACTCTGCTCTGGGCGAGTAAGTGCGTCTTTCAGCCAAAGCAACGCTTCCTTCAGGAACCAGCAGCTCGCGGATCATTTCCCGCAATGCTTCCACTGTCACACCTGCTCTGGTCAGTACGGAAGCGGCTACGCCGGTTCCTTCCTCCAAGAGACCGATCAGAATGTGTTCGGTTCCGATATAATGCTGTTTTTGTGCTTTTGCTTCGGTGGCAGCCAACTGTAATGCTGTCGTCGCTTTGTCAGTAAATTGTGACTGCATCAGTTACCTCCGGGGATA
>CALZKI010000231.1 GCA_945787995.1 uncultured Lachnospiraceae bacterium
CACAGAAACAGATTAAGTGATTCTTAATCCATCCTTTCTTCTCACATCCAGACTATCACTGTCGGTCCCGGAATTTCACCGAGTCAGCCATGCATTGCTGCACAGGTCGCGGACTTTCACCGCCGGTGGGGAATTAGCACCCGCCCCCGAAGAACTATATAATATTTTTTAACCTTGGTCAGTATACCACCGTTTTTCCGTAAATGCAACCCATTCCTCCAGAGTCAGTGGCTGATAATCAGAATACATGCAAAAACAATTGATCATATTGCAGGGGATCGGCCGTTTGGTGCCGTCTGCAGTAACCGCCCGGGCAGTTCTTGTTTGTTTCTGGAATTGCACCAGAAGCTGTTGATCCATGGTGTCATGGACATGTCCGTAAAGCATATATGTGGCGGGACTTCCGTCAGGCTTTAATCTGTATTGCCCGTTATAGCACATGATCGGATAATGGCAGAGGACCACCTTTCTTCCGCCATCCGACATTTCCGCATACTCCTTCACCCATACAAAGCGGGACAGATCCATTTTCCGATGCTTTAATACATGGTCATGGTTACCCACGATCAGATACAATCTTCCATGTAATCTTGCCAGGATCTGATTGGTTTCCTCCGCTGTTCCAAAGGAAAAATCACCCAGAATGACCACTTCATCATTCTTTCTGACCTTTTTGTTCCACTGTTCCACCATGTATTCGTTCATTTCTTCCACGGTGGAAAAGCCCCGTTGATCCATCTTTTCATTCATGGCTCTATGATAAAAATGCAGGTCTGCAATATAATATCGCATACAGAATTCCTTTCCTCTTTCTACGGTCCGGAACATACATCTCCGTCGCTCCCCGGAAACACACACATGCAATATTCGAAAACGCTATTGCATTACCTGCTTTTCTACTCCAGTTCCGCAGACATTTCCGGCAACACGGCAATGGGATATCTGGTCACTCCGCAATGGTCCTTCATCACGTAGCAGACAGCCAATGCCTGTCGATCCATAAAGGGTGTTTCTCTGGAATCGGCAGGTGAGAAGATTATCAGATAAGTGTCCCCGCAGCTCCATACCAATGCATCTCGTTCCGGCTCCCCCTGCTTCTTACCGGGTACCGCGAAAACAGCCGGCTCTACTTTATTTTTTGCATCTACAATAAAGCTGCTGACAAATTCCTCCTGATTCTCCATGGTGGCTCCCAACATGAAAACCTTTCCATCCTCTAAGGCAGCATACTCCGCATCATAAATGGATTCCGTTGCCCCGATTGCCTGTACCTGTTCCAGATCCGTACACAAAAAGACGGATTCCAGTTCTTCCTTCCATCTTGCATCGTCAGAGTAGAATGCTTCGTCAGCTCCTACAAATTCCTCATAAGACAACCCCATATCATCATTGTACTGGGGCAGTTCACAGATCAGAGCGCTCCAATAGTCCGGCCCCAATTCCAGTTCCACTGCCAGGTCAAAGGCATCCGGATTCTCCAGATCATTCTTCAGATTTTCCTCCGTATAGGGCCGGAAGTTTTGTATCATAGTACCACAGGTTTCGTTGATATAGGTGATAAACTCTACCCGGGATACCTCCTTCAAACCGTCCTGATCCTCATCCGCAATTCGGAAATCCCAGCCTCTGTCATAAGCAATCTCCTTGTTCGTGATGGAAGCCTCATCAGTCAGAATTCTGTAATATCCGGTTTCCTCCGGATTCTGCGTTCCCTGAAAAATGCCGTTCACATATATGGTTTCCATAGCGCGACCAACGAATTCCAGCCCCCAGACTCCCTGACTGGTGGATAGCAGTACATAACTGATACCTTCCTCTGCCTCATCACTCACAAGATGAAGAATCAAATCCTTCATTCCGTCACCGTTCATATCCACCAGCGTATACTCTGTTATGGCATTTTCACCATAACGTTCTTTGATGGTAGTGGATTTCTTCTGCGAACAGTCAAACAGAACACTATCCTGGAACAGCACCCCGTATAAGGTAGATTGGTTGGCTGTGGTATCATAATTCACCAATTCCGTTGTATGTCCCGGTGGCAGATCATCTTCCTCTCCCCAGGCAATAGAGTCTAAAGAGATGGTTTTTGAGGAAATGAGCCAAACAACAAACCCTACAACCAGCACAATCAGTCCAACCACAAAGCAAACCAGAAACAGTTTTGATGCGTCCTTTTCCTTTTTCTCAGCTTTCTTTTCTTTGTCGGCCATAGTTTTTCCCTTCATGTCTTGTCTTTTTCCGATTCCTTTTCTACTCTCTATGCCTTATCATTCCATCACAAAATAGCATATTTTACCTGCACCTTTTAGCTGCAGCTCCAATGTTGCAGACTTTGAATTCTTCACTCCGGTAAGCGGGATCACTACATCTGTGTACTGAGGTCCACGATGTGCTTCCTGATACTTGTAATCTCTGACAGCCCGCCATCCCATAAGGAAAGGTTCCGCAATCTGATAATGAATGGTATCTCCCAGGAAGGAGCCCATTTTTTCGCCATCCAGCAGTACCTGCAAGTCTGTTTCTCCATCACTGTACATATGAACCCGCAGATTTGTCATATTTTCATCTATG
>CALZKI010000232.1 GCA_945787995.1 uncultured Lachnospiraceae bacterium
GCAAATGTAAGATGATTCACGTTTATTTGTGCCATAGTACCTTCTTTTCTGCCTATGCAAAAACGAGCCTATTTCGCACACGCAAAATAGACTCGCAAATAATCATATTATTCTACACTACGAATAAAGGTGATTGCGATACTCTAATCCAAGCGTCCACGAACAGGCCTGTCTGCACAGGGCTTCTTACTCATCATCGTGTTACTCAAATTAAACTATCTAATAAACATTATTTCACCTTACACGTATGTGTTCTTTCTTTTTATTTTCCCGCAGGAATTATCGTCATACTACCTCAATGCATTGGAAAATGCAACAGGAATTTATGATTTCTTAGTAGTTCTCGTTTCTAACTTCAAAGAATGCCTGTGGATGATTACATACAGGGCAAACCTCAGGTGCTTCCAAACCAACTACCACATGTCCGCAGTTACGGCATTCCCACATGGTTACGCCACTCTTCTTGAAAACTTCCATAGTCTCAACATTCTTCAGAAGTGCACGATATCTTTCTTCATGACTCTTCTCAATCGCAGCAACGCCTCTGAACTGTGCTGCAAGAGCAGTAAAGCCTTCTTCTTCAGCTTCTCTTGCCATTCTTTCATACATATCTGTCCATTCAGCATTCTCACCTTCTGCTGCATGGAGAAGATTGGTAGGAGTATCGCCCAGCTCACCAAGTGCCTTGAACCAAAGCTTTGCATGCTCCTTTTCATTTTCAGCTGTCTTCAGGAATAAAGCTGCAATCTGCTCATATCCGGCCTTTTTGGCTACGGATGCAAAATAAGTATACTTATTTCTTGCCTGGGATTCGCCTGCGAAAGCTTCCCAAAGATTCTTCTCTGTTTTTGTTCCTGCATATGGATTTTTCTTAACATCTGCCATAATAGTTTCTCCTTTTCTTTTAACGAAATATTTTTCATATTATACCAAAACCTTGGAGAAAATGCCATCGGCTCTCCCTGCTTTACTTCTGTTTATAATATTTCAGGAAATCGCCCAGTTTTTCAGTGGCATCCTTCAGGATTTCAATTCTTGGCAGATATACTACGCGGAAGTGATCCGGTTCTTTCCAGTTAAATCCTCCACCATGAATCAAAAGAATCTTCTTATCCCGTAACAGATCCAAAGCGAACTGTTCATCATTGGTAATATTGAACTTCTTTGTGTCTATTTTCGGGAAAATATAAAAGGCTGCCTTTGGCTTCACTGCACTGATACCCGGAATGTCGTTTAAAGCATTATATATGAACTCTCTCTGCTCGTAGATACGCCCGCCCGGCACAATGTAATCCTTCACACTCTGATGTCCCCACAACGCTGTCTGTACAATTGACTGCGCAGGAACATTGGAGCATAGACGCATATTGGAGAGCATATTGATTCCCTCGATGTAATCCTTTGCCAAAGCTTTGTTTCCGCTCAGAACCATCCAGCCGATTCGGAAACCGGCGATCATATGGGATTTGGAAAGTCCGCTGAAGGTAACACAGAACAGGTCCGGTGCAAGGCTTGCGATGGAAATATGCTCCTCTTCATCCATTACCAGACGATCATAAATTTCATCCGAAAAGATGATCAGCTGATTTTGTCTTGCGATCTCCACGATTTCTTCCAGAACCTCCTTTGGATAGAGGGCTCCTGTAGGATTATTGGGATTGATAATGACAATTGCCTTGGTATTTTCATTGACCTTTCGCTTGATGTCATCCATATCCGGATACCATTCAGCCTGTTCGTCGCAAATGTAATGAACAGCTTTTCCGCCTGCGAGAGTGACACAAGCCGTCCACAGTGGATAGTCAGGAGACGGCACCAATACTTCATCTCCGTCGTTCAACAGAGCTGACATACTAAGATTGATCAGCTCACTAACACCGTTTCCTGTATAGATGTCCTCAATTGTCACATTGGGAATCTGTTTGATCTGTGAATACTGCATAATGGCCTTTCTTGCAGAAAAAAGACCCTTGGAAGCAGAATATCCTTCACACTCCGTCAGCTGGGATGCCATATCATAGATCACTTCGTCGGGCGTTCTGAAATCAAAGGGAGCAGGGTTACCAATGTTCAGTTTTAAAACACGGGTTCCTCTTTCTTCCATTCTGTTTGCTTCTTCCACAACCGGTCCTCTGACATCATATAATACATTGTCTAATTTACTGGATTTACTGAATGTTCTCATTTCTCTATCTCCTAATTTTCTATCATGATTTGAGTCTGTCTCAGTTCTATTCGCCTTCTCATGTGTATCCGCAAAAACATTTTGACTAGTGGTGCTTTCATCTACACGTTTCCCGGTGCCTGCTTCTGCAGCGGTTCCATATAGCCAATCCAACTCCACCTCAAGTGCATTGGCAAGAAACGCACCTATATTTCTGCGTGGCACTGCGTCTCCACTTACATACTGGCTCACCTGGCTCTTTCCAAGCTTTACCCCTTCCCTTTCCGCTCGTTTCAGAAGGTCTACCTGCTTGTAGCCTTTATTTTTCATGGCATATTGCATTCTCTCTGCAAAGGTTGAAGTAATCATAGTTCATCCTCTTCATTATCGAATCAA